>NZ_JBUZPJ010000020.1:0-65779 GCF_055406205.1 Pseudomonas sp. E315
GATTTCGCAGAAGGGGTTCATCGACATCTTGACGTTGGCGAGGTCAACGCCGGAGTTGTCCGCTTTGACGCGAACTTTAACGTTGTAATCGACCACTCGTTTGACAGCTACAAGAACCTTCATGGATTCCTCGTTACTCTCCGGTGAAAAGAAAGTCGCCTAGGCGAACCTGGCGGTTGATGCTCATCAGCACAAGGGCACCTCCAAAGATCGTTGCCTTATATAGCCACATGCTTGCCCTGCGACCGTCTGTCCGATGTGACTAGCAAGTCATCCACCGAAAGGACGTGTAAACTCCGCTCAAAAAATGGCAGGCTCCTACAGGCTCGTGTCTATGCCCTGTCTTTAGAGGTGCTCTTGAAACCAACAATCAGCCTACGGCGAGCGCAAAACCGCCCGTATCTTGACCGGAACGCCTTTTGCGGTCAATACAGCAAATCGGCCACTTTAGAGCCGCGCGACTTTGATTTGTCTGGCTTACAGCGAATTCAAACAAACGTTTGTATTGGACGCTGCCAGTGGTGTAGATATAATGCCCGCCCCTAGAGAGAGCGGCGCCTCATCCATTGCGTCTTTGGTTGTAAGCCGAGGGAATAATGGATGAAACGCCAAACCTCCAATTAGAAAAATACCGTTGAGCCTTGAGTAGGAGATAGCCTGTGGAACGCGAATACATGGAATTCGACGTGGTCATCGTCGGCGCCGGCCCTGCCGGTCTGTCCGCCGCCTGCCGTTTGAAGCAGAAGGCCGCCGAAGCCGGTAAAGAAATCAGCGTCTGCGTGGTTGAAAAAGGCTCCGAAGTCGGTGCTCACATTCTGTCCGGTGCGGTGTTTGAGCCCCGCGCCCTGAACGAATTGTTCCCGGACTGGAAAGAACTGGGCGCCCCGCTCAACACTCCTGTGACGCGCGACGACATTTACGTGCTGCGCAGCGAAGCCACCGCCACCAAAGTGCCCGACCTGTTTGTGCCTAAAACCATGCACAACGAAGGCAACTACATCATCTCGCTGGGCAACCTGTGCCGCTGGCTGGCGCAGCAGGCCGAGAACCTGGGCGTAGAAATCTACCCAGGCTTTGCTGCTCAAGAAGTCCTGTTTGATGAAAACAATGTGGTTCGCGGGATCATCACCGGCGATCTGGGCGTTGACCGTGAAGGCAACCCTAAAGAAGGCCTCTACACCCCCGGTATGGAGCTGCGTGGCAAGTACACCTTGTTCGCTGAAGGCTGCCGTGGCCACTTGGGCAAGCAACTGATCGAACGTTTCAAGCTCGACAGCGATGCCGACAGCCAGCACTACGGCATCGGCCTCAAGGAAATCTGGGAAATCGACCCTGCCAAACACCAACCGGGCCTGGTTGTACACACCGCAGGCTGGCCGCTGGACATCATGAGCAACGAGAATACCGGCGGCTCGTTCCTTTATCACTTGGAAAACAACCAAGTGGTTGTAGGCCTTATCGTTGATCTGTCCTACAGCAACACCTTCTTGTCGCCGTTCGATGAGTTCCAGCGCCTGAAACATCACCCGGTGCTCAAGCAGTACCTTGATGGCGGCAAACGCATCAGCTACGGCGCTCGCGCGTTGGCCAAGGGCGGGTTGAACTCCCTGCCAAAAATGGTCTTCAACGGCGGCGCATTGATCGGTTGCGATCTGGGCACCATGAACGTGGCCAAGATCAAAGGCAGCCACACCGCCATGAAGTCCGGCATGCTGGCCGCCGACGCTGTAGCAGACGCTCTGTTGGCAGGCTCGGAAGGCGGTGATGCACTTAACACTTACGTTGAAGCATTCAAAGGCAGCTGGCTGTTTGATGAATTGTTTGCCAGCCGCAACTTTGGCCCGGCCATGCACAAATTCGGCCCAATCATGGGTGCTGGGTTCAACTGGCTCGATCAGAACATCTTCGGTGGCAAACTGCCGTTCACTCTGCACGACACCAAGCCCGACTACGCGTGCCTGAAGCTGGCCAAAGACTGCAAGAAAATCGACTACCCGAAACCAGATGGCAAACTCAGCTTCGACAAGCTCAGCTCGGTGTTCCTCTCCAGCACCAACCACGAAGAAGAACAGCCGTGCCACCTCAAGCTGCGCGACCCAAGCATACCGCTCAGCGTTAACCTGCCGCTCTACGACGAACCTGCTCAGCGCTACTGCCCTGCTGGCGTGTATGAAGTGATTGCTCAGGAAGACGGCGAGAAGCGCTTCCAGATCAACGCGCAAAACTGCGTGCATTGCAAAACCTGCGACATTAAAGACCCGTCGCAAAACATCACCTGGGTGACTCCAGAAGGTGCTGGCGGCCCGACTTACCCGAACATGTAAGTCGCCGCGCCAAACAAAAAGGCTCCCTCGGGAGCCTTTTTTGCTGGGCGTGATTGTTGTAATCGCTGCCGTAGGCTGCGAAAAGGATTAGAGCGCTTTAACACCCACCCCCTTCATGTCCGGGGCTGCGCTCGAAGTAGCGTTTGTACTCCCGACTGAACTGCGAGGCGCTCTGATAGCCCACACGCTCTGCGACCTGCGCCACACCCAAACCTTCACTCAGCAATAATTGCTGCGCCCGCAACAAGCGCAAACGTTTGAGGTACTGCACCGGCGACAGCAAGGTGCTGCGCTTGAAGTGCTCATGGAAGGTGGACGCGCTCATATTGGCGCATCGGGCCAAGGTTTCAACATTCAGCGGTTCGGCGAAGTGCTCATGCAAGTGACTCAATGACGCCGCCACCCGCGCAAACTGCCCCTGCTGTTCGACCAATGCCCGCAACACACTCGCTTGAGGGCCACGCAATGCAGCAAACAACACTTCACGCAAACGCGCCCGCCCCATGATTCGACACTCCAGTGGGTCATGCAGACAGCGCAGCAAACGCTCAACCGCCTGACGCATTTCGTCGTCCAGCACCGCCGAGGTCATGGACTCTGGCGTCTGCGCGACGGCACTGCGTTCGGGGTCAAGCCCCATCGCCAGCACCAGTTCTCCCAGCACAGCGCGATCAATGCTGATAGCCACACCCAGCAACGGCGCCTCTTCGCATGCAAAGGTCTCACACTCAAACGGAACCGAAAGTGCCTGCACCAGATAATGCCCTGCACCGTACTCAAGCGTTCGCTGCCCCAAATAGGCCAACTTACTGCCTTGGGCGATCACCATTAGGCTAGGCTCATAAATCTGCGGCATACGCGCCACTTCCCGGCACGCTGAAACCACACGCACTTCAGGCAATAAAGTCGATACAAAACCGGTTTGTGTTGCCAGTGGCTCAATGAGTGACACCAGTGTGGCGTTCTCATCGCGATGGCGAGTTAAAAGCATGCAGACCACTTCACAGGAGGAATAGACAGGCGCATCTTCGCAGAATTAGCCGTCAAAACCACACCCAGCCCGACACGCCGGACGAATAGGCATAACAGCCAGAGGAATCGTCATAGTCCTGCACAGCACGAGGGCGCAAAATTGGGCCCTGTCCACAGCTCACGTTTCGAGAGGATCTTTATGTCCACCTATAACGCAATCGGTTATGCCGCGCAGAGCGCCAAGGCACCTCTGGCGCCCATGCAGTTCAACCGCCGCGCGCCACGCCCGGACGACGTAGCCATTGAAGTGCTGTACTGCGGCGTTTGCCACTCCGACATCCACCAAGCCCGCAATGACTGGGGTTTCGCCACCTACCCGCTGATGCCGGGCCATGAAATTATCGGCAGAGTCACGGCAATCGGCGACAAGGTCACCAAGCACAAAGTCGGCGACCTCGTCGGCGTAGGTTGCATGGTCGATTCATGCCGCACCTGCTCTGCGTGCCAGGAAGATCTGGAGCAATACTGCTTGGAAGGCATGACCCAAACCTACGCCAGCCCGGATCGTATTGACGGCACCCTGACCATGGGCGGCTATTCAGACAAGATGGTTGTTAGCGAACACTTTGTGCTGAGCATCCCGGACAACCTCGACCCAGCCAGCGCCGCACCATTGCTGTGCGCAGGCATCACCACGTACTCGCCGTTGCGTCACTATGGTGTAGAGCCGGGCGATAAAGTCGGGATTTTGGGCATGGGCGGCCTGGGTCACATGGGCATCAAGTTTGCCAAGGCTTTGGGCGCGGAAGTTACCCTCTTCACCCGCTCCGCAGCCAAGGCCGAAGAAGCCCGTCGCCAAGGCGCCGATCATGTGATCGTGTCCACCGACGCCGAGCAGATGAAAGCTGCAGCCGGTACGTTCAACTTCCTGCTGGACACCATTCCGGTGCCGCACGACCTGAACCCGTACCTCGAAACTCTGGCGTTTGACGGTGTACACATTCTGGTCGGCCTGATCGAACCTGTTGAGCCGGCACTCAATGCCTTCAATCTGGTCTTCAAGCGTCGCGTACTGGCAGGCTCGCTAATCGGCGGGATTGCTGAAACCCAGGAAATGCTCGATTTCAGCGCTGAACACGGCATTACCTGCGACATCGAAATGCTGGACATCAAAAACATCAATGAAGCGTTTGAACGTGTGATTAAAGGCGACGTGAAGTATCGCTTTGTGATCGACATGAAAACCCTGAAAGCCTAAGCCGCGGCCGTTACAGCTGGGCGCTTAACCGCCCAGCTCGGCGGATATCTGCTGTGCGGCATGGGTAATGACCGGGATCAACTCGCTCATTTTCTCCAGCGGCATATAAGGCACGGTACTGGCAATACTGATGGCAGCCACGATCATGTGGCTGGCATCACGTATCGGCGCCGCGACACACCGAATCGACGGCTCGTTGTCTTCCAGATCAAAGGCATAACCGCCTGCAACGTAACTGCGCATTCGCTGCTCAAACTGCTCCCACGATTGCTCTTCGTGATGGGGCCACAGTGCATTTTTACCGCCGACAGGCAGGCTTGATTCATACAGCCGCGCCCACTCATCCAAAGACGCATCCAGCAACATGGCTTTGCCGATGCCCGTGCGGGCCAATGGCATCCGGTGACCTACCCGCGAGCGCATCTCAGGCCCATTACGGCCAGGCGTCTTGTGTAGGTACAACACCTCATCCCCTTCTCGAACCGCCAAATGAATAGTGTCGCCTGTTAAAACAGACAGCTGCTCCAAGTACGGCCCCGCCAAGGTCACCAGCGGCAACTCTTCTCGCGCCTGAAAACCAAGCTCTATCAACTTGGGGCCCAGCAAATACCCAACTTTGGGCAACACCCGCAGATAACGTTCATCCACCAAGCAACTCGCCAGGCGATGAGTGGTGCTGCGCGTGGTGCCGATAGCACTGGCAATGTCTTTGAGATCCCGCGCGCCGTTGGCCACTGCGTGTATAACCGCCAGCCCACGGAGCAAAGTTTGAGTGCCGCTTGGCGCGGTCTTTGTGGAGTCGTCCTGCATAGCCAGCCTTTGCGTTGAAGGTGTAATCCGGGCGGCATTATGGTCGCCCGGATGAAGAACGGCTACAGCTCGATCCGCTCGACCTTGCCCACCAACAAGATGTAAGACAACGCACCCAACAACGCCAACACCGAGATGTAGGTGATGGCAGGGGCAAACGAGTCGCCGCTGGCCAAAAACCCAATCACGATCGGCGTAGCAATGGCTGACAGGTTACCGATGAAGTTGAACACCCCGCCGGTCAGCCCCAGCAATCGAGCCGGTGCGAGTGTTGAAACCAGCGACCAGGTGATTGAGGCCAATCCATTACCGAAAAAAGCCAAGGCCAGAAAGGCAATCACCCACGCCGTAGAGTCAACAAAGTTAGCTCCGATGATCGTCGTAGAAATCAGCAGCCCGCCAATAATCGGCAGCTTGCGCGCAAAGCCCACCGAATACCCGCGGCGAATCAGCCAGTCAGAAAAGAACCCTGAGCACAGCACGCCTACAAACGCAGCCAAAAAAGGCAGTGAGGCCAACAAGCCGGACTTAATAAAGTCCATGCCTCGGTACTTCACCAGATACGTCGGAAACCAGGTCAGAAAGAACCACAGCGTCGAGTTCAGGCAAAACTGCCCCAAATAGATGCCCCAGAGCTTGCGTTTGCTGAGCACGATGCCCAAGTCCAACCAGCTAAAAGGCGCTTTGCGCTGGGTGGTGTGTTTCTGGATATCGACCAGCCCGCCGCCTTCGCTGATCAGGTCGATTTCGGCCTGATTGGCCCCCTTGAAATCTCGTGGCTCGCGGTACACCGCGTACCAGATCCCCGCCCACACAATCCCCGCCGCACCGGTGCAGATGAACACCATGTGCCAACCCCATTGGTGTTGCAGCCACGCCAATACCGGCGTCAGAAAAGCCAACCCGACAAACTGCCCAGAGGTGTAAAAGCCGATGGCGGTGGCACGCTCACGCTCAGGGAACCAAGTCGTCACCACACGGCTGTTGATTGGATAAGCCGGGGCTTCCAGCGCCCCAACGGCCATACGCAGTACAAACAGCGCAATAAAACTACCCGCAAAACCCAGCATCACGGTGGCGACCGACCACAGCAACAGCGCAACGCTGTAGAGAATCCTCGGTGGTACACGGTCTACCAGCCAGCCACCGGGAATCTGCATGGCGGCATAAGTCCAGCCGAAGGCCGAAAAGATCAACCCGACATGAATCGGATCAATCCCTAGATCACTGGTCAATGCGGGCGCTGCGATCGACAGGTTACTGCGGTCCAGGTAGTTGATCACCACCGTGATAAATAGCAGAACCATGATGAAAAAACGCTTACGGCTTGGCGTCACCAGAGACGCTTGCGCGACGGTGCTTGTCATGTGAGGTGCCTCTTTTTTATGGTTATTGAGGTCGTTGATGAACGGTTAGATGCGGGCTGCGACGGGGCCTGCGGGGCTTGTAACAACCAGGGTCAAACGCCCCCCTTCGCAGCCTTTGATAGCGACTACACAGCGGTGAGAAAACTCACCACTCGGCAAAGCTGCCGTCAGCATGGCGCCAAATCGGATTGCGCCAGCGGTGTCCTACCAGAGCACGCTCACGCACGTACTCTTCGTTGATCTCAATGCCAAGGCCCGGGCCATTGGGAATTTTTACAAACCCTTTGTCGTAATCAAAAACAGCAGGGTCTTTGACGTAATCCAGCAAATCGTTGCTTTCGTTGTAGTGAATACCCAGGCTCTGCTCTTGGATGAAAGCGTTGTAACAAACCGCATCCAGTTGCAGACAGGCCGCCAAGGCAATCGGCCCCAACGGGCAATGCAAAGCCAGCGCCACGTCATAGGCTTCGGCCATATTGGCGATCTTGCGGGTTTCGGTAATGCCACCGGCGTGAGAGGCATCCGGCTGAATAATGTCGACATACCCTTCGCTGAGCACACGCTTGAAGTCCCAGCGCGAAAACAGGCGCTCACCCAAGGCAATCGGGGTGCTGGTCAACGGCGCAAGCTCTTTCAGAGCCTCATAGTTTTCGCTGAGCACCGGTTCTTCGATAAACATCAGCTTGTAAGGGTCCAACTCTTTCATCAGCACCTTGGCCATAGGCTTGTGGACGCGGCCATGAAAGTCCACGCCGATCCCGACATTCGGGCCAACGGCATCCCGCACCGCCGCCACGTTAGCCAGCGCCAAATCGACCTTGTCGAAAGTGTCCACAAACTGCAGCTCTTCGGTGCCGTTCATTTTGACGGCAGTAAACCCTCGACTAACGGCCTCTTTGGCCGCTTTGGCGGTGTCTGCCGGGCGGTCGCCGCCAATCCACGAGTACACGCGAATCTTGTCGCGCACCTGACCACCCAGCAGATCACTGACCGAAACACCCAGCGCCTTGCCTTTGATATCCCACAGCGCCTGATCGATCCCTGCCAGCGCACTCATGTGCACTGCACCACCCCGGTAAAAACCGCCGCGATAGAGCACAGTCCAGATGTCTTCGATATTGCGCGGGTCTTTGCCGATCAGGTAATCGGAGAGTTCCTCTACCGCAGCGGCCACAGTATGGGCACGCCCTTCAACCACGGGTTCGCCCCAGCCAGTCACTCCCTCGTCGGTCTCGATTTTGAGGAATAACCAACGCGGTGGAACCAGATACGTTGTGAGTTTGGTGATTTTCATCGTTTTATCTCTCTTATTTGAGGGTGCGCCACGGCGCTGGTCAGTCCACGGAGTGCCAGGTATTCCAGGCCTGCATATAGGCTTTGGCACAAACCGCCACTTCATCTGGGCTCATGCCGGGCTTGAATAAGCCTGACCCCAAACCAAAGCCGGACACTCCGGCATCCAAAAAGGCGTGCATATTGGCTGGGGTAATCCCCCCGACCGGGATCAACAGAGTGCCGGCAGGTAGCACCGCCAGCCACGCCTTGACGACCGCGACCCCAAGCTGCTCGGCAGGAAACATCTTCAGCACATCTGCCCCCTCAGCCAGAGCGGCAAACGCTTCGTTGGGCGTGGCGACACCTGGCGCCAAGTACAAACCTGCCGCCTTGGCAGCGCGCAGAACGTTTGCATCGCTATGGGGCATGACAATCACCTGCCCGCCTGCGGCCTTGACCTGTTCGACCTGCTCCGGGGTCAATACCGTGCCTGCGCCAACCAGACAGTCGAGGGGCAAGCTCTCGCGCAAAATACGGATGCTTTCCAGTGGCTGCGGGGAATTAAGCGGCACTTCGAGGGTACGAAAGCCCGCGCTATACAGCACCTGACCAATGGCTTGCGCCTCACCCGGGCGCAACCCCCGCAGGATCGCGATAAGTCCGTTTTTTGCCAATGTTTGCTTGAGCATCTCAGCCCTCCAGAGCCTGTTGTTGGAGTAACCCGGCGGCGTGGGCCAGGTGCCATAAACCGCGTGCAGTCGCCTGTTCTGCCAGACGCACGTCAGCAAAACCGCAAGCGGCCAACGCTAATTGATAGCGTGCGCAAAGCTGGGCATTGCCGATAAGAATGATGGTGGGCAGGGACGGCCCGCCTCGACGCTGACGCAATGCATTGGCCAGCACGGTGAGTTCGTGACCAATCAACAAGCCAGAAACGTAATCGGGTTGTTGGGTCGGGCTCAACTGTCCCGTCAGGCCAAGCGTGCGGGCACTGAACAATGTCGACAGGGGGCCAAGTTGGCCTTCTTCAGACTGAGCGACCTGCACGCCCCGTGCGAACGCTTGCGCATCGAAAGCCGCTCCCTGTTGCTGAGTGCGCCCCAAAATAGTGTGTTCGCAGACCGCCGCATAAAGCTCGCCGGTCATAAAGGTGTCGAAATGCACGAGATCACCATCACGCGCTTGCACCCATTTGGAGTGGCTTCCCGGCAGGCCGATCAAGCAGTCATTGAGGTCAGGATGGCTGTGCACAACGCCCAGCACTTGGGTTTCTTCGCCACGCATTACATTGGGCAAGACCGAGTGTTGGATCACGCCCGGCACGATATGCACATCGACGCCACGCACGCTACGCACTGCTTGTAAGGCGGTACCCAACGCGGCGAGGCTGGCAGGCGTTTCCCGGTAAGGAACTTCGCACCACCCTTGAGCACTGCCAACCATGCCACAGGCAATGACTGCAATACCGGGGTTGGCATCCAGCCAGTCGCCGCAAGTATCGTCCAACGCAAGCTCAAAACCGTTATCGCACCAATGCCCCGCGACCCGCCGTGCAGTGCTCGGCAACTTCATGATGCCGCTGGCCAGTGTGCGCACATCGAGCACCCGACCAGCGCACCCAAGTAAATAAGCCCGAAGGGAGGTGGTTCCCCAATCGAGCGCAATCAATTGCGCCTGCATCGCTTCACCTGTTTTGTTTTTAGCAGTGAATACCCGTTATCAGTGCGGGCGACTATAAACCTGAGGCGCAACAAATCTCAATATATAAATATCATTCCCATATATTGGGATTTAACAGCTGATGTACTTTTCTGTAGACGTGCGAGTGCCCGCCAATCAAGCGACTCGGTCTAGCCCACAGACCGCATCGCTTTCATCGCGCTCACGCTCATACGTTGATGTTTAGAAAGACGTGTTAGACCGGCTCAAGGCCAATAGGAAAGAACTCACCACTGCTCCACACGCCCAGCCAACTCTGGCCTGCAATCTGCTGCGTCACGGCCAGCTCGACCAACTGGTAAAAAACGTTGCGATGGATCAGCGCTTCAAGATTACGACGCACCCTCAGGTAAGGCGCGGGCTCCTGGGTCGTAGGGTCAATGACAAAACGCAGCGGGTGCTCACTGCCAGCAACCAGTTGTTCGTCGACATTGGTGGTGAAGCGCAACACTTGCTGCACTCCCTGCCCCTCAACCTCAAGCGTGACGGCAACAAACGGCGCGTCATCGACTTTGATCCCGACTTTTTCCACCGGTGTAATCAGGAAGTAATCATCGCCATCGCGGCGAATGATCGTTGAAAACAGCTTAACCATAGGCTTGCGACCAATTGGCGTGCCCATGTAATACCAAGTGCCATCACGGGCAATGCGCATGTCGATATCGCCACAAAAAGGCGTATCCCACAAATGAACCGGGGGCAGGCCTTTGTCGGCCTTGGGGATTTGCGCCAACAGATTACTGACGTCAACCGGCTCACTCATGCTGCACTCCTCGATTTATTGATCGCTCAAGCCTATCAAGCTGCGCGCGTACTTAGCCAGCGGCGGGCCAATCAGGTCGGCAGGCTTGTTGTCATGGAACGTCAGCAAACCACCGCGACTGCGGATGGTCGCTGTATCGATAAAATACTGGGTGCTGGTTTCGATCAGCATGACCTGAATCACACCGCTGTCGACCCCCAAACGACTGATCTCTTCTTGATCCAGCCATTCGTCGCTGTTACCAATGCGGTCGTCGGCACGCGCAAAGCGTGTGTACAGCAAATAATGCGCTCCGAAGTTACGCGCTTCGACCATAGCCTGATCCAGCCCCAGTGGCGCCTTGGCGCGGCGCACCATGGGAAAGTATTCGATAAAACCGTTATAGGCTTCTTCAGCGACCACATTGGGCCGCACATAAGGGTCGCCAACCGGCGCAAACGGCCCTTGGGCGATATAGATAAAGGAGTCGGGCTGAATGCGCAGCGAGTTGCTGCGACGGGTGTTGCTGTGATCGAGCAGGCCCGCATCGCTCATTTGATAACGTGCGCCCTCGCCCATGTCGCTGACCTTCATACAACCGCCCAGCGCCAAAAAAGCCAGCAACACAATCAGACTACGCATCCTATTCTCCCCATGGCCGGTGACAGAAAACCGGCGAATAGCCGCCAGATGCAGTTTGCGCGCCAGCTTTAATGAAACACGCCCGTAGGAGCTGCCGAAGGCTGCGATCTTTATATCGGCTCAACAGATCAAAAGATCGCAGCCTTCGGCAGCTCCTACGCGAGGTACTTTCTGTATAGCCGTTCGCTAGCCACCGATAATTTTCATGACTGTAGCGCCGCCCGAAAAGGCGATGTCTTGCTTGTCACCCAACGCTTTCATCAACAAGCCTTGCAGCGCGGGCAAGGCTTCGTGGCGAGGCTTATTGAGCAAGTCCCCAACATAGTGGCGATTACTGGACGACAAGCAACCATGTAACCAGCCCGTGGAGGACAGACGCAAACGCGAGCACGTCCGGCAAAACGGCACGCTTTCGTTGGCAATCACTCCAAAATAACCTTGGCCCGGGATGTGATACCGCACGGCTGTCGCATCAATGGGTGCATCTGCTTGCAAGTACTCGTAGCGCTCACCAATGAGCGTCAACAATTGCTGCAAGCTGACGAACTGCTGCAAGAACGCATTGCCATCACTGGCCAAATGGCCCATACGCATGAGTTCGATAAAGCGCAACTCATAGCCGTGGGCAAGGCAGTACTCAAGCAATGGCATCACTTGATCAAGGTTTTGCCCGCGTAACGGCACCATATTGACCTTGATTTTCATCCCGGCGGCGCGAGCCTGCTGCATACCGTCGAGCACAGTCGGCAGATCGCCACCACGGGCGATGGTGCGAAACGCAATGGGGTCAAGGGTGTCGAGTGAGACGTTGAGCCGCCCAATGCCTGCTTCAAGCAATAACGGCAACTTGCGAGCAAGTAACTGGCCATTGGTTGTCAGGCTGATATCACTCAACCCCAATTGCCCGACTTCACGCATAAAGGTTTCGAGCTTTGGGCTGACCAGCGGCTCACCGCCGGTGATACGCAGGCGCTCAATACCTGCGGCCTCAATCAGGTAGGCCACACCACGTGCCATCGCCTCGGCAGACAACTCGTCCTGTGCCGCGACCAGCCGCTTGCCGTTGGGCACGCAGTAAGTGCAGGCGTAATTGCAGGCGGAAGTCAGGCTGATACGCAAATTGCGAAAACGTCTGCCTTGGCGATCAACAATCATGGACAACTCCGACACGAGGGAAACAGGGCCTTACGCAAACCCAGCCGCAGCGTCGATTTCAGCAAGGCCTGAGCCCGAGTATAGGCTTCAGGCAATGTGCCATGAAGGGGAAATCCCTGCTTCACTCGACCGCTGGTGCGTCCGCATCACGCTTGCGCTTATTGCCCATACGCACGCCGATGTCCATCAGGAACTGGAAAAAGCCTTCCTGATCTTCCAGCACATTGCTCCAGAACGGCGAGTGATACAGCGCCACGGCGCCATGCACCAACGCCCAAGCAGCGCAATAGTGGAAGTAAGGCGGAACGTCTTCAAGCTTGCCTTCACTGATCCGACCTTTGATCAACAGGGTCAGACGCTCGAAGTTTGAAGCACGGATTTTGTGCAGCTCTTCAACCAGTTCCGGCACCTGATTGCCTTTGACGACCTTTTCTTCAAGGCGGTCAAACAAGCGATAACGCTGAGGATCACGCATGCGAAATTCAAAGTAGGCACGCGACAGCGCCTCTTTGTCTTTATCAACGTCAGCGGAGTGCAGCAGTTCGTTCAGGTCGCGCTCGTAGTCGAGCATCAGGCGCAGGTAAATCTCGGCCTTGGACTTGAAGTGCTTGTAGATCGTGCCTTTGCCGATACCCACGGCATCAGCAATCATCTCGACGGTGACACTGTCTTCACCTTGTTCGAGGAACAGCTTAAGCGCGGTATCGAGAATTTCTTGCTCGCGGCGACGAAACTCACGGACCTTACGGGGTTCTTTGTGCATAAGAAAAGGTCTGTAGGGGTCAAAATCGAAGCCGGGTATTATGCCTAAGTCACGCTAAATTGCACGGATCATCCTGTAAATCGATGCCTGAGCGCCTATTCACCCGCAAAGCCTAGGTACTCAAGCGAATCAGATGTATTCCAAATCTGTTTAAAAAACGTACAACCTTGACTGGACGCCCAACAAACCTGATCAATACTAATGAGGTCGGCGTTGCATACCCCCCAAGTGTTCGCCGATAAGGGTGCCAACGGAAGGCGTACCTTTGTTTTACTCCTAATGGTCTTAACCCGGATTCCCCCAGAGCCCGGGTTTTTTTTGCCTGCACCTCAGCCCGGCGCGGTTAAACCCGCGCCAGTGGGAACAAACGCTTGAAGTTGGCCGTGGTCTGCTCGGCAAAATGTTCGTAAGACTCACCGCGCAGCATGGCCAAAAACTCAGCCACCTCACGCACGTATTGCGGCAAGTTGGGTTTGCCACGATAAGGAATAGGCGCCAGATACGGCGAGTCGGTCTCGACCAGCAAGCGATCCGCGGGCACCTGACGGGCCACGTCACGCAAGGCATCGGCGTTTCGGAAAGTCACAATCCCTGACAGCGAGATGTAAAACCCCAAGTCCAGCGCCGCTTTGGCCATGTCCCAATCTTCAGTAAAACAATGCAGCACACCTGCCTGAGGCAGCGCCGCTTCACGCAGTAACGCCAACGTATCGGCGCGCGCACCACGGGTGTGCACCACCACGGGCTTGCCAGTCTGCTGGGCAGCCTCTAAATGCACGCGAAACGACAACTGCTGTAAGTCCGCAGCCTCGGGCTCGTAGTGATAGTCCAGCCCAGTCTCACCAATCGCAACCACTCGCGGGTGATTGAGTTCATCAAGCAACCAGTCCAGCGCGGGCGCAGCACCAGGCTGCACATCCAGCGGATGAACACCGACCGAGCAATCCACATCGGCATAGCGATCGGTCAGCGCCTTAACGTCAGCGGCGTTGTCAGCACTCACGCCAATGCACAAAAAATGCCCCACTCCTCGCTGCCGCGCAGCCTCAAGGGCGGCATCCAGTGAGCCGTCGTGGGCGCTCAGGTCAAGGCGATCGAGGTGGCAATGGGAGTCAACGAGCATACAAAAATCACCTGCTTAAAAATTGAATCAACTCAGCGCTGGCCGGGCAAGCTTGCCCACTGCACCAATAGCGCTTCAAGCAACAACACACGATTGAGGTTGGCCTTGCTCAACACTTTTTGGCGCTGAGCAAGAATCCAGTCCTGAATGTCCAAGACTTTATCCTGTGGGGTTTTCTGCGCCAGGTATTGCAACACCTTGCGCATGTCTTCCAAGCCAAGCCCTGCTTCGTCCTGGGTTAATTGATAACGCAGAATCAAACTCGACCAATCGCAGAACCAATCAAACAGCAACAACAACGGGATGGCATTCCAGCTCTCTGCCAACTGAGTGGCCGATGATTGATGCTTGAGCAGCTTTTTGACGCCTTCAACCACAGTGGCACGCTGCTCGCGAACACCTTGAGCCTGCAATTTGACGGCGGCCAATGGCGAACCCGCCGCCAGCGTCAGCAACTCTGCCCGCTCTTCAGTAGTGCAATCAGGTAGCGCTTTAGCCAGCCATTGCAAGCTCAGCGCTTCACTGGGCAATGGGCACGCCTGCTGAACACAACGACTGCGGATGGTCGGCAACAGACGACTCGACTGATGACTCACCAACAACAAAATGGTGTTACCCGAAGGTTCTTCAAGGCTTTTGAGCAAAGCGTTGGCCGCATTGATGTTCATGGACTCAACAGGCTCGACCAACACCACTTTGCGCCCACCCAGTTGAGCGGTTTGCACCACAAAGCTGACCAGGTCGCGCACTTGATCGACCTTGATCGCTTTGTCAGCTTCTTCAGGCTCAAGGATGTAGTTATCCGGATGGCTCCCAGCAGCCAACAACGAGCATGACTTGCAATGACCGCAGGCCTCAAGCCCGACCGGCTGCTTGCACAGCAGGCTGGCCATTAGCCGCTCAGCCAGCGCCCGCTTGCCAATGCCCGCCGGCCCATGCAGCAAATAGGCATGCGCATGCTGCGCACGCCCGGCCATTTGCTGCCACAGGCTGTCTTGCCACGGATAAGCCTCAGCCACGGTGCAAATCCAGCAATTGAGGGAGCAAGGCATCCAGTTGCACTTGAACCTGCTCCAACGTCTGAGCCGCATCAACCAAACGATAACGTTGCGGCTGCGCCTCGGCGCGCTGGAGGTATGTGCTGCGCACTGCGTCGAAGAAGGTGCGACCTTCCTGCTCGAAGCGATCCAGACGACCACGGGCGCTGGCACGGGCCAGACCGACTTCAACCGGCAGATCGAACACCAGCGTCAAGTCTGGGCGAAGCGCACCCTGCACGAAGGTTTCAAGGGTGGCAATGCGCTCTTGCGACAATCCACGCCCCCCCCCTTGATAAGCATAGGTCGCATCAGTGAAGCGATCACACAGCACCACGGCGCCACGGGCCAATGCCGGGCGAATCACTTGGGCCAAGTGCTGAGCGCGAGCCGCAAACACTAACAGCAGCTCCGTGTCGGCGCACATCGCTTCATCACTGGGGGCCAGCAGCAGCTCACGAATTCGCTCAGCCAGCGGCGTACCGCCCGGTTCGCGGGTCAGCACCACATCAATACCTTCGGCGCGTAAACGCTCTGCCAGGTATTCACGGTTAGTGCTTTTGCCCGCACCTTCGGGGCCTTCCAGAGTAATAAACAAGCCAGTCACAGGCAGCGATCCTTAATCAGTGTCATTGCGGGCTTTGCGGTTCGGCCTGTGCAGGCTCAACCGCAGGCGTTGGCGCGGGGCTCGATCGATAATCGGCACGGCGCTTGATCTGGAACTCGCGCACCGCATTGTTGTGCGCGTCCAGATCATCAGAAAACGTGTGGCTACCATCGCCCTTGGCCACAAAGTACAGGCTGGTGCCGCTCACCGGGTGCAACGCGGCGTAAATGGCCTCGCGCCCCACCATTGCAATCGGTGTGGGCGGCAAGCCGGGAATCGTGTACGTGTTGTACGGCGTAGGTTCACGCAAATGTGCCCGCGTCAGCTTGCCGTTGTAGCGCTCGCCCAAGCCGTAGATCACCGTAGGGTCTGTTTGCAGTGGCATGCCGATTTTCATTCGACGCACAAAAACCCCGGCAATTTGCCCACGCTCTTGCGGCACGCCGGTTTCTTTTTCAACCAGCGACGCCATTATCAGCGCTTGATACGGCTCGGTGTACGGCAGGTCAGGTGCTCGCTGCGCCCATTCCTGTGCCAGCACTTTATCCAGACGGTCGTAGGCTTTTTCCAACAGTTCGGCATCTGTCATGCCACGGACAAAGCGGTACGTATCAGGAAAGAACCGCCCCTCAGGAAACACCCCCGGATGACCAAGCTTGTCCATGACCTCGCTGTCGCTCAGGCCATCGAGGGTTTGCTCAATTTTTTCATGCTTGGCCAAGGCGCTGCGCACTTGGCGAAAGTTCCAGCCTTCGACCAGTGTCAGGCTGTATTGCACCACTTCGCCGCGCTGCCACAGCCCAATCAGGTCGTGGGCTGTCATGCCGGGCGTCATGCGGTATTCGCCACTGTGCAATGGCTGGCCTTCCAGGTTAAAGCGCCAGTACAGGCGTAACCAAAAAGTATCCTGCACTGTGTTGTCAGCTTGCAAACGGTTAAACGTGCCGGTTGGCGTAGCACCCGCTGGCACATCCAGCAGTTGCTCTTGAGTCAAGTTAAGCGGTTGTTCCAGCGCCGAATTGAGCTTCCAGGCGCTAGCGCCCACCATCAAGCCCGCCAGCACCAGACCCATCTCCAGCAGCACCAAGAATTTACGTTTCACGAATCAAACATCCAATAGGGTGCGGGCAATGCCTTGCAGTTTACGGGTGAGTGGCCCCACCGGCCAACTCAGCTCTGCATATGCGCGCACAGGCCAAATGCCATACACGCTGTTACAGAGGAAGACTTCATCGGCCTGCTGCAATTGCACCAGGCTGATGTCAGAGACAGTACAGGGGATAGCAAGGCGCTCGGCCTCAGCCAATAGCGCAGCACGCATCACCCCGGCCACGCCACAACGGTGCAAGTCGGCAGTGATCAAACTCCCGTTTCGCACCAAAAACAGATTACTGAACACACCTTCGATAATTCGGCCTGACGTGTCGCGCATCAAGCCCTCGGCATAGGCCGGATCTTGCCACTCGCTGCGCGCGAGCACTTGTTCAAGTCGATTGAGGTGCTTGAGCCCCGCCAATAGTGGTTGCTCAGCCAAGCGTGTTGCACAGTCAAATAACTGAACACCTTGCTGCGCATACGCCGGGGGGTAGGCAGCCATCGGGCTGGCCTGAAGAATTCGTCGAGGCTGAGCCTCGGGGGCAACGCCATAACCGCGCAGGCTATCGCCACGGGTCAGAATGAGTTTGAGCACACCCTCCCCCATCGCTTG
Organism: Pseudomonas sp. E315; assembly: GCF_055406205.1. NCBI lineage: Bacteria > Pseudomonadati > Pseudomonadota > Gammaproteobacteria > Pseudomonadales > Pseudomonadaceae > Pseudomonas > Pseudomonas sp. E315. Next base: position 17,503 of record NZ_JBUZPJ010000020.1, read on the forward strand.
CGCATACGCCAGCATTTCGCTGCGGATCAAGGCTTGATCCGCAGCAATCGCCAGCCGGGTACAACCGTCTGCCAAGCGCTGCAAATGCAGCTCCAGCAATAGCGGTTTGCCAGCCCTGACAGCGATGGTCTCAAACAGACCATCGCCATAGGCCAGCCCACGGTCTTTAAGCGATGACAGTGAGTCCGCCGGCAGACCGTCGACCCAGCTTTGCATCAGTCGGCGAACCGACGGAAAACCAGCGAACCGTTGGTGCCACCAAACCCGAAGGAGTTGGACAACACCACGTCGATAGGCATTTCGCGCGCGGTATGCGCAACAAAGTCCAGGTCGCAGCCATCATCAGGCTCGTCAAGGTTGATGGTTGGAGGGGCAATTTGGCTGTTGATCGCCAACACGCTGAAAATCGCTTCAACCGCACCTGCCGCGCCCAACAAATGACCGGTCATGGATTTGGTCGAGCTGACAGCCAAGTTGTAGGCATGCTCACCAAACACCGACTTGATTGCCGAGACTTCAGCCAAGTCACCGGCTGGCGTGGATGTGCCATGAGCGTTGATGTATTGCACTTGATCAACGTTCAACTGGGCATCGCGCAAGGCATTGGTGATACAACGTGCCGCACCTGCACCGTCAGCCGGAGGCGAGGTCATGTGATACGCATCGCCACTCATGCCAAAGCCAATCAGTTCGGCATAAATGGTCGCGCCGCGGGCCTTGGCGTGCTCAAGCTCTTCAAGCACTAGCGCACCGGCTCCGTCAGACAGCACAAAACCATCACGACCTTTGTCCCACGGACGACTGGCCCGTGTCGGGTCATCGTTACGAGTCGACAGCGCACGCGAAGCACCGAAGCCACCCATGCCCAGACCGCAGGCAGCCATTTCGGCACCACCGGCAATCATGACATCGGCTTCGCCGTAAGCGATGTTGCGCGCAGCCATGCCGATGCAGTGCGTACCCGTGGTACACGCTGTCGAAACGGCATAGTTAGGCCCCTGCGTACCCAAGTGGATAGACAGAAAGCCGGAAATCATATTGATGATCGAACCTGGCACAAAGAACGGAGAAATCCGTCGCGGGCCTTGCTCGTGCAAAGTACGGCTGGTTTCTTCGATATTGGTCAAACCACCAATACCTGACCCCATCGCCACACCAATGCGCTCACGGTTGGCATCAGTCACTTCCAGCCCGGCATTACGCATTGCCTGAAAGCCAGCTGCCAAACCGTATTGAATAAACAGGTCAAGTTTTCGGGCCTCTTTGACGGAGAGGTAATCCTCAACGTTAAAGCCCTGTACCGAGCCGCCAAAACGGGTGGAATAGGCAGAAAGATCCGTGTGTTCGATCAGACCAATGCCACTTCGGCCTGCCAGAATGCCTTGCCAGGTGCTTGGTACATCCGCACCCAGTGGCGACAACATCCCCATACCGGTGACTACGACGCGTCTACGCGACACAGCACTCTCCTTTATTCTATTGACGACACTTTGCATCACACCTAAAGAAAAAACCGCACGCCATAGCGGCAGTGCGGTTTTTCCATGACAGCGAGCAACGATTACAAACTATTACGCCTGGTGGGCAGTAACGTAATCGATAGCTGCTTGTACAGTAGTGATCTTTTCAGCTTCTTCGTCAGGAATTTCAGTCTCGAATTCCTCTTCCAGAGCCATCACAAGCTCAACGGTGTCAAGGGAGTCGGCACCCAGGTCTTCAACGAAGGAAGCAGTGTTAACAACTTCTTCTTCTTTAACGCCCAGTTGCTCGGCAACGATTTTCTTGACGCGTTCTTCGATGGTGCTCATACCTTGTTTTCACTCCTAATGGACAAATTCAGGCAGCTGGCCAGTGGGCAAGTGTATCGAAAGACTTTTCAGCTTTTCAACTGAAAGCTTTGCACTCACCCCTCAATAACCGGCTACCTATAAATAGATTGCAGCTTTATAACGGATTTTAGACAGCTCGTATGACATTTTTTTGAAGCAATCCGTCACATTTAACTCATGTACATCCCGCCGTTGACCGGGATTGTAGCCCCAGTAACGTAGGCTGCACCGTCTGAAGCCAAGAAAGCGACCACGTTTGCGATCTCTTGTGCCTGCCCCAAACGACCCAGCGGAATTTGTGTCAGCAAGGCTTCACGCTGTGCTTCTGGCAGCTCACGGGTCATATCAGTGTCGATGAACCCAGGCGCTACAGAGTTGACAGTGATTGAGCGCGAGCCCACTTCACGTGCCAATGCACGGCTAAAACCTTCAAGGCCTGCCTTGGCTGCGGCATAGTTTACTTGGCCTGCGTTGCCCATGGCACCCACAACAGAGCCAATACTGATAATTCGTCCCCAACGCGCCTTGGTCATGCCACGCAATACGCCCTTGGACAGGCGGAACAGACTGTTCAAGTTGGTATCGACAACATCATGCCATTCGTCATCTTTCATGCGCATCATGAGGTTATCGCGGGTGATGCCAGCATTATTGACCAAAATTGCTGGCGCACCGAACTGCGCCTGAATAGCTGCCAATACTGAGGCAACAGATTCATCACTGGTCACATTAAGTTCCATGCCAGTGCCCTGAACACCGTTTTCTTTCAGGGTGGCAGCAATACGCTCAGCACCAGAAGCTGAAGTCGCTGTGCCGATCACAACGGCGCCCATACGACCCAACTCCAACGCGATAGCCTGGCCAATGCCACGGCTCGCGCCTGTTACCAGTGCAACTTTACCTTGCAAGCTCATGCAGGCTTCTCCTAAATTCAGGCCAGTGCCGATCGAGCGGCTTCAAAGGCTTCTGGGGTGTTCAAGTTGTGAGTCGACACGCCTTCGGCGCAACGTTTGCTGATACCAACGAGCACTTTGCCCGGGCCGCATTCAACCAGTTCAACCGGGCCGTTTGCTGCCAAGCATTGAACCGACTCAACCCAGCGCACAGGCTTATACAGTTGCTCAAGCAAGTCGCGCTTAAGGGTTTCAAGGTCTGAGGCAACAGAAGCACTGACGTTTTGCACCAGTGCGATTTGAGGCATTTTCCAGTCAATAGCTTCGATTGACTCAGCAAAACGCTCAGCCGCCGGGCGCATCAATTCGCAGTGCGACGGCACGCTGACTGACAGTTGCAATGCACGCTTAGCGCCTTTTGCCTTGCACAGCTCCATAGCACGCTCAACGGCGGCCTTGGCGCCTGCAATGACAACCTGACCCGGCGAATTGAAGTTCACCGCGCTAACGACTTCGCCTTGAGCAGCGTCAGCACAGGCTGCCAGCACATCAGCATCTTCTAGGCCTAGAATCGCCGCCATTGCGCCCTGCCCAGCCGGAACAGCTTCTTGCATCAATTGACCACGGCGCTCAACCAGCTTGACCGCCTCAGCCAACGTCAAGCACTGCGCAGCAACCAAGGCGCTGTACTCACCCAGACTATGACCCGCAACAAAGTCAGGGCGCTTGCCGCCTTCAGCCAGCCACAGACGCCACAAGGCGATCGAGGCCGTTAGAATAGCCGGCTGAGTAATATCAGTCTGATTCAACTTTTCAGCCGGCCCTTCTTGGGTCAGCGCCCACAGGTCGTAACCCAGAGCATCAGAAGCTTCTTTGAATGTTTCCAAAACCAGCGGATGTGCCGCGCCCAGCTCGGCCAACATGCCGAGGGACTGCGAGCCTTGTCCTGGAAAGACGAATGCGAGGGATGTAGACATGTAACAAGCCCCTAATGATCTTGTCGTCGGAGAATTGACGTCCTGCCGTGGCGGACGCAAGAAACTGACAGTTGGATGGCTGATTGGACCGAGCGGTCACATTTAAGCACTCGGCCGCCAAAACGCCTACGGCAACAACCCTTCAAGGCGTCCATGCAAACGCTTTGGCAGGTCTTCATGGATTTCAATCAGTGCACGCTCTATCGCACTTTGAAAGCCCTGAGCACCTGCCGAACCGTGACTTTTAATCACAATACCCTGCAACCCTAAAAAGCTCGCGCCGTTATGCCGCGCAGGCGCAAGGTCGGCCTGCAATCGCCGCATCAGCGGCAACGCCAGCATTCCCACACAGCGGCCGAACAACGTGCGCTTGAACAACGCCTCGATTCTGCCGGAAATCATGGTCGCCAGTCCTTCGCTGGACTTGAGCAAAATATTGCCCACAAAACCATCGCACACCACTACATCCGCTTCGCCCCGGTACAGCCCGTCACCTTCAACAAAGCCGATGTAATGCAAGCCCGACGCTGCCTGTAATAAAGCGGCAGCCTCCTTGACCTGCTGATTACCCTTAATGTCTTCAGTGCCAATATTGAGCAAAGCCACTCGCGGACGAGCAATACCCAACGCCTGCGCCGCTACCGACCCCATGACTGCAAACTGGAACAACTGCTCAGCCGTGCAATCGACATTCGCGCCCAAATCCAGCAACTGACAGTAACCCGCCTGAGTCGGAACAGCCGCAACCATTGCAGGGCGATCAATGCCCGGCAAGGTTTTAAGCACATGCCGCGACAACGCCATGAGCGCACCGGTATTGCCAGAGCTGACACACGCCTGAACTTTGCCATCACGCAACATCTCAAGCGCCACACGCATGGAAGAGTCGGGTTTGCCGCGCAATGCGTGCGCAGGCCGCTCATTCATGGCAATGACTTCTGATGCAGGGGTAATCGTCAGACGCGAGCGATCCACAACCGAATGGCTGGCAATCAAATCTTCAAGCAAGGAGGGTTGACCGACAAGGGTCAGATGTAACGAAGGCGTAGCTGACAAGCAAGCAATGCAAGCCTGAACAATGCTGCGGGGACCGAAGTCCCCGCCCATTGCGTCGATCGCGATGACCTGAACGGACAAGTGATTACTCGTCAGCGCCCTTGTCGATCACTTTACGACCACGGTATACGCCTTCTGGCGATACGTGGTGACGCAGGTGAATTTCACCGGTGGTTTTTTCTACAGACAGCGTGCTAGCCGAAAGAGCATCGTGCGAACGACGCATGTCACGGGCAGAGCGGGATTTTTTGTTCTGCTGAACAGCCATAATTGATTAACTCCTAAACGTTTGGGTCACGCTTTAACTGCGCCAATACACTGAACGGGTTGGACCGCGTTACCTCGTCCTCGCCTGGATCGGGCTCATCGAGACCCGCCGGCTGCTGGCATTCTTCCGGATGATGAGCAGGCACAATGGGCAAGGCGAGCAAAAGCTCCTCCTCGATCAGTGACTGCAGATCCAAAGGATCTTCGCCCAGTTCCAGCACGTCATAACCTTTCGGTAACGACTGGGTGTTTGCCCCCTCTTTCACCACAGCGTAACTGCACTCGCTGTGGATCGGCAGGGTCACCAGCTCAAGACAACGCTGGCAAACCATCTTGACCTCGACGTCGATGGAACTGTGTATTACCACAGATCTTCGCTCGTCGCGCTCAAAAACAAATTTAGCCTGCACCGTACCGACATTGTCGGAAAGCGGGTCGCAGAGTCTCTCCAAATCAGCTAGCAGCACTTCACCTTGAAGGGTAGTGCCACGATCAGCTAATTTGCGCGGGTCAACGTGAGGTGGAATCGGGTCATTCAACATAGGCGCAGCATTCTAGGGACGACCCCCTCACCTGTCAAAGGAAATTGTGCCTGTGCGACATCCCGCCCGGCCGCTAGAATCGCCACTCACCCTCAGGAGCCGCGCATGCTGCCTTTATTACTTGCCTCAAGCTCGGTTTATCGCCGCGATTTACTGGCGCGTTTACGCCTGCCTTTTACCTGCAGCTCGCCCGACATCGACGAAAGCCATCACCCCGGCGAGTCCGGCCCAGAGCTGGTCAAGCGCCTGTCCCTTGAAAAAGCCCAGGCACTGAGCGCCAGCCACCCCGCCCACTTGATTATTGGCTCCGACCAAGTGGCCGTGCTCAATCACCAAATCATCGGCAAGCCTCACACTTTCAATAACGCCCGCGAACAATTACTCAACGCGAGCGGCAACAGCGTTACTTTTTTTACCGGCCTGACCTTACTCAACAGCCAGACCGGCCACTACCAGAGCGACTGCATCCCCTTCACCGTGCATATGCGCACACTGAGCCCGGAACACATCGAGCGCTACCTGCACGCCGAACAGCCCTACGATTGCGCTGGCAGCTTTAAAGCCGAAGGACTGGGTGTGAGCCTGTTTCAGCGCACCGAGGGTGATGACGCCACCAGCCTGGTCGGCCTGCCACTGATCCGTCTAGTCGATATGCTGCTCGCGCAGGGAGTTGCAATCCCTTAAGCGCATAACGTGCAGAAGACGGCACAAGCCACATCTGACACGCACAAAAAAACCGACCTTTTCAGGTCGGTTTTTTATCACTGCGCACCATTAACGCAAGGTTGGCCCTTGAAACCCCATCCACATCGCCAATTGCTCTGCCACGCTAGCTCCGAGTTTTTTCGAAAAACGATCAAAAGGCGATTCTTGAACGGTGAAATCCACCAGCTCCTTCTCGCCAATTACATCACGAGCAACTGAGCTGGCATTACCCAACCCATCAATCAAACCCAATGGCAAGGCTTGCTGCCCCGTCCAAACCAGCCCCGAGAACAACTCCGGGTGGTCTTTGTCTTTCAAGCGATCACCTCGCCCCTGCTTGACGCTGGCGATGAACTGCTCGTGAGTGACATTCAAGACGCCCTGCCAGAACTTGGTTTCATCCGGTTTTTCAGGCTCAAACGGATCAAGGAAGGCCTTGTGCTCACCCGAGGTGTAAGCGCGACGCTGGATACCCAGCTTCTCCATCGCACCCACAAAACCAAACCCTGCCGCCGTCACACCGATCGACCCGACCAAACTGGCCTTGTCAGCATAAATTTGGTCAGCCGCACTGGCTATGTAGTAAGCACCCGAAGCACCTAGATCCGAAATCACGGCATAGACCTTGGTATCAGGATGCAGCGCGCGCAAACGACGAATCTCATCGTAGACATAACCTGATTGAACAGGGCTGCCACCCGGGCTATTGATACGCAACACCACACCTTTGACCTTGGGGTCATCAAAGGCAGCCTGCAAACTGGTGACCAGATTATCGGCACTGGCAGGCTCTTTATCCGCAATTACACCGCGCACATCAATCAAGGCGGAATAACCGGAGCCACTGGTAGCGCTTCGCTCCAGCTCCACCAACGGAGTGAACGAGAGCAATATCGCCACCAACAGTACAAACGTGATCAGCTTGAAGAAAATCCCCCAGCGCCGCGCACGACGCTGCTCTTGAATGCCCGCCAGCAGGGTTTTTTCCAGCAGCTTCCAGCTTTTGTCATCACCCACGCCCGGCTCAGCTTCAGCAGGTGCCTTCCATTGATCGACCATGTATCACCCCAGCAAAAACATTAATTGGCGCGCCCAGATAGCCAGGCACGCAACTCGGGAAAACTGTTAACCGCCAATTTAGGCTCAAACGCCAGCAGTTGCTCCATCGATTGAGCACCATAACCCACGGCAACTGAATCAATGCCCGCATTACGCGCCATCAGCAGATCAAAAGAGGCATCGCCCACCATCAGAGCCTGCTCCGGCCGCACATCACAATGCGCCAAAATCTGATTAAGCATCAGCGGATCAGGCTTGCTGGCCGTTTCGTCAGCAGCCCGAGTGATATCGAAATAGTCTTCCCAGCCATGCGCCCGCAAAACACGATCCAGACCTCGACGCGCCTTACCCGTCGCAACCGCCAGGTGGTAACCCTCAGCACGAAAAGCCTCAAGCGACTCAACAACCCCTGCAAACAGAGGCGAAGGCTCGGCATCCATCGCGATATAGATGTCGGCGTAGTGCTGACGAAAAGCAACAACCTGAGCTTCATTCATATCGGGATAAAGCGTAAGAATCGCCTCAGGCAACCCCAAACCGATAATGCCTTTTACTGACGAAACATCACGCTCAGGACGACCCGCCCGCTGCGCCGCAACCTGCATCGCAGTGACAATGCGACCGATGGAGTCAGCCAGCGTGCCATCCCAATCAAAGATGAGCAGCTTGTACTCAGACTGCACTCAGCCGCTCCACCGTTTTGGCCCACATTTCATCGACCGGAGCCTGGAATTTCATTTCGCCACCATCCGGCAGCGGAACGGTCAGCATGTAGGCATGCAAGAACAAACGCTTGCCGCCCAATTCACGGATTTCTTTAGAGAACGCCTCATCGCCGTATTTGGTGTCGCCAGCAATGCAGTGGCCTGCATGCAAAGTGTGCACACGGATCTGGTGAGTACGCCCAGTGATCGGCTTGGCTTCGATCAAGGTGGCAAAATCACCGAAGCGACGCAGCACTTTGAACACAGTGACCGACTCCTTGCCTTCCTCATTAACCTCAACCATGCGCTCACCCGAACGCAGATTGCTCTTCATCAAAGGCGCTCGCACCTGCTTGATCGAGGTCGCCCAATTGCCACGTACCAACGCCATGTAGCGCTTATCGATACCGTCGCCGCGAAGCGCTTCATGTAGATGCCGCAACATGCTGCGCTTTTTAGCAATCATCAGTAGGCCCGAGGTGTCGCGGTCAAGACGATGCACCAGCTCCAGCTCTTTAGCGTCCGGACGCAACTGACGAAAGGCCTCGATCACACCGTAATTGAGGCCACTGCCGCCATGCACAGCAATGCCCGCGGGCTTATTGAGCACAATCAGCGCCTTGTCTTCATAGACAATGGCCGCCTCAAGCCGCTGCAACAAACCTTGAGCCAATGGCACTGGCTCATCGCGCTCAGGCACACGAACCGGTGGCACGCGCACGATATCGCCTGCTTGCAGCTTGTACTCAGGCTTGATCCGCCCTTTGTTCACGCGCACTTCGCCTTTACGCAAAATGCGGTAAATCAAGGTCTTGGGCACACCCTTGAGCCGGGCAAGAAGAAAGTTGTCAATGCGTTGGCCGGCATATTCCGGCGAGACCTCAAGCAGCTGGACGCTGGGGGTCGGGGGGGTAGTCGTCGTCATGGCGCGGATGATAACAATTTTTTATGGAATTGAAGCACTTAATCATTGCTGCTATAGTCGCGAACGCCGCCAAAAGCGGCCTGGACAGCGGATTAACGGTAAATCACCGGCCCTGACCAACGCTCTTCACGAGGACGCGAGGCCGTCCTACGGGGCTTTTGCTACATACGGAACACTTGGAGTTGTAACAAGCGCAGGTGACATGAGGCCTGAAGCGAGCCTGGAATGCAGAGTGAAAACTCGCCTTTTACGCCGATATTCACGGCCAGTTCACAAAGTGCAGTCAGCTACGGGTAATCCGAGCAAATGCTTCGGAAACACCGCCTTTATTAGCCATGATGCGTGAACTCCCCTTTTGGAGAACACGGTAAATGCCAACCCGCTGCGGATTCTGCGCGCGGCAGCACCCGAATTATCAGGGATACGTGTAGGGTGGAGATGCACAACCGCCGGACTGTGTAGCAATAGGCTTTATCAAGACGCTTCATCTCGTCCACAGCCGCTGTTGATTCCTCCTCCTGACTGAGTGCTTTAGTCACCACAGCAAGCAGGAAGCGTAAGTCGCGACTTCGCCCCCATTGGTCGAACCTCGCTGGACACTGGAGTGGCCAACTACTCCTGACGCACCTGACACCGACCATGAGAAGTCGTGTGTGCCGAACGCCGTTTCCGGTAGCCCGGAAACCGACGGTACAACATGAAAAGAATGCTGATTAACGCGACTCAACCTGAAGAGTTGCGTGTTGCACTGGTAGATGGCCAACGCCTCTACGACCTGGACATCGAGTCAGGTGCACGCGAGCAGAAGAAGGCCAACATTTATAAAGGCCGGATTACTCGCATCGAACCCAGCCTTGAGGCTGCCTTTGTCGATTTCGGCTCTGAGCGCCACGGCTTTCTGCCCCTCAAAGAAATCTCCCGCGAGTACTTCAAAAAAGCCCCAGAAGGCCGCGTAAACATCAAGGACGTCCTGAGCGAAGGCCAGGAAGTTATCGTGCAGGTCGAGAAAGAAGAACGTGGCAACAAGGGCGCAGCCCTGACCACCTTCATCAGCCTCGCTGGCCGCTACCTCGTATTGATGCCAAACAACCCACGTGCTGGCGGTATTTCGCGTCGCATTGAAGGTGAAGAACGCAACGAACTTCGCGAAGCACTCAACGGCCTGATCGCCCCTGCCGACATGGGCTTGATCGTACGCACTGCCGGCCTGGGTCGCAGCAGCGAAGAAATGCAGTGGGACCTCGACTACCTACTGCAACTGTGGACCGCCATCAAAGAAGCCTCGCTGGACCGCGCCGCTCCATTCCTGATTTATCAGGAAAGCAACGTAATCATCCGCGCTATCCGCGACTACCTGCGCCAAGACATCGGCGAAGTGCTGATCGACAGCGTTGAAGCACAGGACGAAGCCCTGACCTTCATCCGCCAAGTGATGCCGCAGTACGCCAGCAAAATCAAACTCTACGAAGACAGCGTTCCGCTGTTTAATCGTTTCCAGATCGAAAGCCAGATCGAGACCGCCTTCCAGCGCGTCGTTGAACTGCCCTCCGGCGGCTCCATCGTTATCGACCCAACCGAAGCTCTGGTGTCCATCGACATCAACTCGGCACGCGCCACCAAAGGCAGCGATATCGAAGAAACCGCTCTGCAAACCAACCTTGAAGCGGCTGAAGAAATCGCCCGTCAGTTGCGCCTGCGCGACATCGGCGGCCTGATCGTCATCGACTTCATCGACATGACCCCCGCGAAAAACCAGCGCGCCGTGGAAGAAAAAGTCCGCGAATGCCTGGAAGCAGATCGTGCTCGCGTACAGGTTGGTCGCATCTCGCGCTTTGGCTTGCTAGAAATGTCCCGTCAGCGCCTGCGTCCATCGCTTGGCGAAAGCAGCGGCATCGTTTGCCCGCGCTGCAATGGCACCGGCATCATCCGTGATGTTGAGTCGCTTTCGCTGGCCATTCTGCGACTGATCGAAGAAGAAGCCCTGAAAGACCGTACTGCCGAAGTACGCGCCCAGGTGCCAATCCCGGTTGCAGCCTTCTTGCTCAACGAAAAACGCAACTCGATCACCAAGATCGAACTGCGCACCCGTGCACGCATTGTCATTCTGCCGAACGATCACCTCGAAACGCCGCACTTCGAAGTTCAGCGTCTGCGTGACGACAGCCCGGAAGCCCACACCAACCAGTCCAGCTACGAAATTGCTGCCGCTGCTGCCGAAGTGGAAGAAGTCCAACCCGCCGCCGCGACCCGCACATTGGTTCGTCAGGAAGCTGCTGTTAAAACAGCACCGGCACGCACTTCGGCTCCGGTTCCAACCGAAGCCACGGCAACTGCGCCAACACCTGCTCCAGCTGCAACCATTGCCGAACCTAGTCTGTTCAAAGGCCTGGTGAAGTCGCTGGTTAGCCTGTTTGCCACCAAAGAAGAGCCTGCCGCTCCAGCCGTGGTTGAAAAACCAGCCGCTACCGAGCGTCCGGCCCGCAGCGAAGAACGCCGCAACGGTCGCCAACAAAGCCGCAACCGCAATGGCCGTCGCGACGAAGAGCGCAAGCCTCGTGAAGAACGTGCACCACGTGAAGAACGCGCGCCGCGCGAAGCCCGTGAGCCACGCGAAGAAACACCGGTTGTTGCCCGTGAAGAACGCGCACCGCGCCCGCCTCGCGAAGAGCGCACTCCTCGCGCCCCACGCGAAGAGCGCAAACCACGCGGTGAAGAACGCGTACGCGAACTGCGCGAGCCTCTGGATGCAACCCCAGTTGCAGCCGCAGTCGTTGCGACTGAAAGCGAGCGCCCTGCCCGCCCACCTCGCGAAGAACGCCAACCTCGTGCTCCACGCGAAGAACGCGCACCACGCGCCGAACAGGCTGTAGCGCCAGCAGCTGAAGACGAAGAAGCTCTGTCCAACGCCGAGCAACTGCAAGACGACACTCAAGACAACGCCGAAGGCGATCGTCCACGTCGTCGTTCACGCGGTCAGCGTCGTCGCAGCAATCGTCGTGAGCGTCAGCGCGATGCCAATGGCAACGTGATTGAAGGCAGCGAAGAAAACAGCGAAGAAGCCACGCCTGCAACTGCCCAAGAGTTGGCTGCCGGTCTTGCAGTAACAGAAGCTGTTGCCAGCTCGGTCATCAGCGCACCTGCTGAAGCCCAAGCCAACCAGCAAGCCGAACGCGCCACAGCCAAAACGCAGCAAGCGGCTGAAGCTGATGTAGCGGTCGAGTCGCAAAAGGTTGAAACGGTCGCTGTTGAAACACCTGCCGCTGAAGCTCCCGCTGTAGAAGCAACTGTCGTTGAAACCTTCACTGTTGAAGCTGCCGCACCCGTCGAAGTTGAAGTGGTCAAAACCCCTGAGGTTGAATCCGCTCCAACTCAAGACGTACAGCCTGAGCCCCAGGCTGTAGCTGAGGCCGCGCCAAAAGCCGAAGCGCCAGTGGTTGCAACCCCTGAGCCTGTTGTGGAAGCGCCAGCTGTACAAGCACCTGCCGCCGAAGCACCTGTGTTCGAAAAACGCTCAGAGCCTGCCAAAGAAGCCCGTGTTGTACGCGAGCCAACTGCCGAGCCTGCCACCGCTGAAGTTGCCCCAGTGATTGCTGAAGTCGTGGTTGCACACGCTGTGATCGAGCCGGTTGTGACTGCACAACAAGCCGCTCCAGCTGAAACAACAGTGCAAGCTGAAGTGGTTGAAGTTGCAGTGGTTGCAGCGCCAGCCGCAAGCGCTCTGACCAGCAACGGTCGCGCACCTAACGACCCACGCGAAGTTCGTCGCCGCAAACGTGAAGCTGCCGCTGCCGCAGCTGCCGCTCAGACACAAGCGAACGAAGCAGTCGTTGAGCATGCAGCCCCTGTGATCGACGAGAACCTGCGTTCTGTCGAAGAAGTGGTTGAGCACAACCCAAAAGCCTTGGAAGAAGAGCACGAGTCTAAACCCCTCGCCTAACTCCAAAGGCCACTAAAAAGCCCCGTCAGTTATGAACTGGCGGGGCTTTTTTTATGCGCTAGAACTAAAACGAGATAACAGAACAACCGACTGTTAACACTCAAAAAAACCGAAACCAGCTTCGGTTTTTCTCCAACTCACTGCGGCACTGATTGAGCTGTGCACCATAAGTTTTGGACTGCTGATCCACTTTGCGCGCTACTTGCATCAACCAAGGTTTAGCTCGATAAGTCCCGCGGCTGTATCCACCGCGCCCTTCGTGATAAGCCAAATACTGCCTGTAGGCATCCCACTTGGAGATGCCCAGTTGCTGCTGAGTGCCCGCGGTGTACCAACCGATAAACATGATGGCGTCCGCAAAATTGTCACGCGAACCCCCGTTGCCAGTGCTTTTTTTGTAGTCGTTCCAAGCTGGAGGCTGTGCCTGTGCATACCCATAAGAGTCACTGACTCGCCCCCACGGAATCACCCATAACAAGTAGGCGCGCGGCGGAAGCGCATCGGCCACAAAGCTGCTTTCTTGTTTCATGATTGCCATCGCCACCTGAACAGGCGTGCCCCATTGCTTCTGCATTGCCAATGAGTCTTCGTACCAACGCGGGTACTGGCGATAAATATTGCACAGATTACTTTGGTCCCGAGGCGGGGCCGTAGTGCAGCCTGTCAGCGCTACTAAGGTGAGCGCCAGCGCCCATGCAGGCGTGTACTTCATTGATGATCCTTACTAGCGCGAACGTAAGTCCGCGCGCGCAGAAGCCTTAATACAAATTGGGCTCCATCTCCAGTTGCACTGCAAAACGCTGTTCGATATCAGCCTGAATACGCCGTGCCAAGGTCAATAGCTGCATGCCTGTGGCTGAGCCATAGTTGACCAGTACCAATGACTGCAAGCGATGCACGCCCGCATCTTCTTCGCGAAAACCCTTCCAACCTGCGGCCTCAATTAACCATCCGGCCGCCAGCTTCACCTGACCATCGGCTTGTGGGTAACCAACAATCCCGGGGTGAGCCCGTTTTAACTCAGCGGCAAGCCCTGCCGAGATCACCGGGTTTTTGAAGAAACTCCCCGCATTGCCCAACACCGCCGGGTCCGGGAGCTTTTCGCTACGAATGCTGCTGATGGCACGACTGACATCACTGGCGGTGGGCTGATCAATACCCAGTTCGGTCAAACGCTGACGCACAGGCCCGTACTCCAAATGCAGCCGTGCGGCCCGATTCAGGGCAAATCTGACCCGCAGAATGAGCCAACGGCCAGGCTGCTGCTTAAACACACTGTCGCGATAGCCAAAGTTGCACTCAGCCAAACCGAAGTCACGCAACTCGCCTGTTTGTCGGTCAAGCGCAGTCAGGCCAGCAAATACGTCCTTGATTTCAACCCCGTATGCGCCAATGTTTTGCATGGGCGCTGCACCTACGGTGCCCGGGATCAAGCTGAGGTTTTCGAGGCCCGACAACCCTTGTGCCAAAGTCCAGAGCACAAAAGCATGCCAAACCTCGCCCGCCTCAGCTTCAACCACAACCCGCTCGCTACTTTCTTCGATCATGCGAATGCCACGGCTGACCATGCGCAAAACCAGCGCCGGTACATCAGCGGTTAACAGCAGATTGCTGCCGCCTCCGATCACCAGCAAAGGCAGTTGGCGATCTGCGGCACAGCGCAGCGCCTCACGCACATCATCGTCTGTGTGCGCTTCGCCAAGCAGACTGGCACGTACGTCGACACCAAAACTGTTAAAGGGCTTGAGCGAGGCATTAACCTGCAACTGCAAACTCATAAACGCCCCTTCAGCTCAACGATCAATCGGTCGCAAGCCTGCTCGACCAAGTCCAGAACCTCTTCAAATCCATGCTCGCCGTCATAGTAAGGATCAGGCACTTCGTCTTTCGCCCCGTCATAACGAGACAAAAACAGATCCAGCTCAGCCTTGGCGTTCGAAGGCTGTAGGGCCTTGAGATCGCGCAGGTTGCTGCGGTCCATCGCCAGAATCAGGTCATAGGTATTGAAGTCGGCTGACTTGGCTTGCTGGGCACGTTGCGCCGACAAGTCGTAGCCACGCAACCTCGCCGCACGCTGACTACGCGAATCAGGGGCTTTGCCCACATGCCAATCGCTAGTGCCCGCAGAAGCCACTTCGATGCGATCTGACAGACCGGCCTCAAGCAATTTGTGGCGCAACACGCCTTCTGCTGTAGGAGAACGGCAAATATTGCCCAGGCACACGAACAGGACGCGCATCAAACCTCCAACAAACGCCGAACGCGCTCTAGGTCTTCAGGGGTATCAACGCCCGCAGGCGGAGCCTCAACCACATCTGCCACATGAATGCGCACGCCATGCCAAAGCGCTCGCAACTGCTCCAGACGCTCAGTGTTTTCTAGCCAGCACGGCCCCCAGCTCACAAAGTCATGCAGAAAGCCTGCACGGTAAGCGTAAATGCCAATGTGCCGGCGATAAGGCACGCCTTCAGGCAAATGATCGGTGCCCTTGGCAAAATCATCGCGAGCCCAAGGCAAGGTGGCGCGGCTAAACGTCAGCGCCAGACCGTTAATGTCGCTGACAACCTTGACCACATTCGGATTGAACAGTGTTTCGACGTCGCTAATCGGCTCGGCCAATGTCGCCATGCGCGCTTCACCGTGAGCCGCCAGGTTGACTGCAACCTGATCAATCACTTGTGGCGGGATCAACGGCTCGTCACCTTGTACGTTGACCACGATGGCATCGTTGGCCAAGCCCAGTTGCGCAGCCACCTCAGCCAAACGATCAGTCCCTGACTCATGGTCAGCCCGGGTCATGATCACGTGTGCGCCAAAGGCTTTGCAGGCGTCAATAATGCGCGCATCGTCAGTGGCAATCACCACCTGCTGGGCGCTGCTTTTGCACGCTTGTTCCCACACATGCTGCACCATCGGTTTGCCCGCGATCATTTGCAGCGGCTTGCCGGGCAAACGGGTTGAGGCGTAACGCGACGGGATAACGACTGTGAAAGCGGGGATCATTTGTCCAGACGCTCATCAGGGCTCAGGGTGCGGGCTTCAGTTTCCAGCATCACCGGAATGCCATCACGGATCGGGTAGGCCAAACCGGCGCCTTTGCTGATCAACTCGGTTTTATCGGCGCTGAGCTTGAGTGGGCCTTTGCAAACAGGGCAAGCCAGAATATCGAGCAGTTTGGTGTCCATAAAAATTCCCTGAATAAAGATGAGTTAGGGCAAAAGTCGATTGGGTAACAGACGCAGTAACTGTTGATCAAACCAAAGGACAAACGCCTCTGAGGGTACTGCGTCTACCGCCAGATACCACCAGTCTGGCGACGCAAAAGTGCGGCACTTCACCGCATCTTTCTCAGTCATAACCAGCGGTAACGACGGCGTAAAATTCAAGACCTCAGCGCTGTAGAGCGCGTGGTCAGCAAAGGCATGGGCAATTGGCCGCCAGTGTAGCGCTTCAAGTGTGGTGAAGAAACGCTGCGGGTTGCCGATCCCGGCCACCGCGTGCAGCGCTTGCTGCGGCGGAAAAAAGCCCAAGGTTTGGCGCTCACCGCTTAACACGTTAATCAGCGCAGTGGGTTTCAACTCGAAGGCGAAACCTGCGTCAGTGTCGAGGGCAGCGCCGTTGTACAACACCGCATCAACACTCTGTAAACGTTCAGCGGGCTCACGCAGTGGCCCGGCAGGCAAGCAATGGCCGTTGCCCAAACCTCTGGCGTTGTCGATCAGCACCAATTCAAGGTCCCGCGCCAGTCGGTAATGCTGCAAACCATCGTCTGACAAAATCAGGTCTAAAGGTTCGCTGGCTAGCAACGCGCTGACGGCACGGCTGCGGTCGGGGTCGATCATTAATGGCACGCCGCTGCGCTGCACAATCAGCAGGGGTTCGTCCCCCGCCACTGTCGCACTTTGCTGCGCGTGAACACGCCAAGGAAAGCTTGGTGGCTTGGCCCCATAGCCTCGGCTGACCACTCCAACCCGCACACCATTGCGCTGGCAGTGCTCGATCAACCATACAATGAGCGGCGTCTTGCCGGTGCCACCGACCGTGATGTTGCCCACAACAATCAGCGGCACGGGCGGACGATAGATTTCGCCTTCACCCGCGACAAAGCGCGCACGCTTGCGCTCAACCACGCGCCGATAGAGGCACTCCAAAGGGCGCAACACCTTGAGCAATGGGTGCCCTTCATACCAGGCCCGTAATAAACGATCAGACATGGCCATCAGGGAGTCGTCTGCGCCTCGACCGTGGTCATGCGCAAATGGCTAAAACCGAGTTTGCCTGCGGCGTCCATTGCGGTGATCACAGCTTGATGTTGAGTTTTGCCATCGGCGCTGATCGACAACGGCAAGCTGGTATCGCCACCCGACTCTGCCTGCAACGCGTCCATCAAGCTGGCCAAATCGTTTTTCGGCAGCAGTTGGTTATTCACCGAAAACACGCCGTCTGCGCTGATCGCGACATCCAATTGCTTGGGGTTTTGGTCTTCACTGGGAGAACCGCTGACGGCCTCCGGTAAGTCGACCCGCAACTGGGTCTCACGGGTGAAGGTGGTGGTCACGACAAAAAACAGCAGCAAGATGAACACCACATCAATCAGCGACGCGAGGTTGATATCGACTGTTTCTCGTGGCTTGCGGCGAAATTTCACGCTTTGCTCCCAGCCATGTCGACTTCGCGATCGCCCTGCACGACTTCAACCAACTTGATGGCTTCTTGCTCCATGCCGACAACCAGCTCATCAACGCGCCGCTGCAAGAAGCGGTGGAAAAACACCGCTGGGATACCGACCATCAAACCGGCTGCCGTGGTAATCAGCGCCTTGGAAATACCACCGGCAAGCACCGCCGCATTGCTGGTCATGCCTGCCCCCATAAAGGAGCTGAAAATATCGATCATGCCCAACACTGTGCCCAACAGCCCCAGCAACGGAGCCATCGCAGCGATGGTGCCCAGTGCATTGAGATAGCGCTCAAGCTCGTGGATGACCCGAGCAGCGGCTTCTTCAATGCACTCTTTCATGATCTCGCGACCATGACGTGAGTTAGCCAGGCCGGCAGCAAGGATCTCACCCAGCGGGGAGTCAGCTCGCAATTGCTTGAGCTTGTCCTTGTCCAGCTGCTTGTCTTTGATCCAGACCCAAACCTGCCCCAGCAGATGTGGCGGGGTCACGCGGCTAGCACGAAGGGTCCACAAGCGCTCGACAATAATGCCCAGCGCGGCAACGGAGCTCAGGATGATCGGCAGCATCATCCAGCCGCCGGATTTGACCAATTCCCACACAGTGACAATCCCCTCGAAAAAGTGCGCCACTCTACCATAGGGCCGGGCGACGCTCCTAAGAAGCATGGCAAAACCTGCGCCGGGCGATACCAAGCAGCAAGAGCACGCTCAAAGCGTGTTGCGTGCGTTTAGTCGCGCCAAAAGCGGCGTTGTTCACGCATGGTTTTGGCCTGCGTAAAGGCCCCCAAACGTAACTCAATAGCACCTTGCTCGGCGCTGTCGAACACCTGAACACCCAGCGCCTGATAGCGCGCCATGACCTGCGGATGCGGGTGCCCAAAGTTATTACCATGCCCCCGCGATATCAATACAGCACGTGGCGACAAAGCCTTGAGCAAAGCCATTGATGACGACGTGCGGCTGCCATGATGAGGTGCTTGTAACCAATGGGTTGTCGTTGCCAAGGGGCTTTGCAGCAAGGCCCGCTCGGCGTGAGCGTCAATATCGCCGGTTAACAGCAAGCGCTCGTTATTGGCCTCGATTTGCACCACACATGAATGCTGGTTACCGTCTGTCGCCTGAGACCATTGCCAAAGTGAAAACTTAACCCCATCCCACTCCCAAGCCTCGCCACTGACGCACGGCTGCGCATTCAAACGCTCCGGCAATCGCTGAGGCTCACCGCTCAACACCTGCTTGACCTTTAACGCCGCGCTCACCGCCAGTGCGCCACCGGCGTGATCCGCATCGGCATGGCTAAGCACCATCAGGTCCAGTTCACCCACGCCCAGCGCTCGCAATGCAGGCACCACGACCCGCTCGCCCTGATCAAAGTCCCGAACTCTGGGGCCTGCGTCATACAGCAACGTGTGATGCCGAGTACGCAACACGATCGCCAATCCCTGCCCGACATCCAACTGCAAAACCTCCACCTGACCATGAGGGATTTGCTCACGCGGGGCGAATACCGCCAGCATTACCAACGGCCACCCCAAAGGTCTTAACACGACGCCAGCAGGCAGTAACAGCAGCAACGCCCCCACTGCGCTCAGCAACCAAATAACCAACGGAACAGATTGAGGCGTCCAACTGGAAAAGTGCGCTGCCAGCACTGCCAGCGCCCTGATCAGCCAATCCAGCAAACCTCCCGACAACCACAACAGGCTCTCACCCAGCCAAGGTACAGGTAGCAATAATGTGCCCAACAATGCCGTCGGTAATACCAACACGCTGATCCACGGCACCGCCAGCAAATTAGCCGCAGGCCCCGTCACGCTAATGGGCAAGCCGAGAATCCACAGCAACGGAAACAACCCCAATGCAATCAAGCCTTGCGGGCGCGTAAACGCGGCCCACCAAGGCCAAGGCCCCAAGCGCCCGCTGAAGGTAAAAATCAAGACCGCGACCGCAGCAAATGACAGCCAAAAACCGGGCCTCAAGCTTGCCAACGGCTCAGCGATTAACACCGCATTGAGCGCCAACAAAAAGGGTAACCACGCGCCCAAATGCCGAAAGCGTAAACGCCACAACAGCACCAGCCCGAGCATCACGCAGGCACGCTGCACAGGCACCTCAAAACCGGCCAGCAAGCCGTAACCTGTCGCGCCAACAAATGCCAATCCACAAGCCCAAGGCAACCACGGCAAACGTCGCGGCCATAGGCCATAGCGGGCTAATAACGCCACTAGCCCATAAATCAAACCGGCAAACAGCCCAATGTGCTGCCCCGAAATGACCAATAAGTGCACGGTGCCTGTGGTTTGCAGGATCGCCCAGTCGTCACGGCTCAAACCCGAGCCATCGCCCATGACTAACGCTGCTAACCACGGCGCTCGCCCGTTGGCCTGCGTGTTGAGCAGGCGTTGGCGCACGCCGTCACGCCACGCTTGTTGCGCCGGAGCCAGTAGTTGGCCGTCCTTGACGGTGCCGGTGGCGCCAATGCGCTGCGCCAACAGCCAAGCTGAGTAATCAAACCCCTGCGCATTGAGCAACCCGCCGGGACGCTTGAGTTTGACCGCCAAACGCCAACGCTCCCCACTGCGCACTGACGGGGCGTCATACCAGCTCAACCTTAGGGTCGCGGGCAGCGGGGTGCGACGCGAAGTAGCGTTTTGCACTTCAAACCGCACCACGCCTGCACCTTGCTCGGGCAGCCCCACAACCCGACCCTCCAGCCACAACGTGTGACCATCGAGCCGAGCGGGCAGTCGATCATCCAGCGCCCATTGCCCTTGCAAGCAGGCCCACGAGAGACCCAACAAAAACAATCCAACCGGATAACCGCGAGTACGCAACACCCCAAGGCCCAGCATGCCCATCACCAGCATTAACCAGACCGGCGGCAAAACCGGTAAATAACGCAAGGCAATCAAGCCTGACGCTAACGCCAACATCCCTGTGTACATAGCCAAATCCAAAGCAGTCCATGCACTCGGATTAGTTGGAATCAGCGCGTCGGGTTTAAATAATTGTCACAAAATCTAAATTGGCAGCCCGCAGAATTTGGGCATACTGCGCCCTCACTCCGAGTGAGAAGCTTATGCCACGGCGTTTATTCAAGCGTTTCATGCCCAACCCAGCCAGCATAAGGGAACACAAATCCTTACGCTTTATGGGCACCTTGCTGCATGACCCCAACCTCTGGCACCTCAATCGCCGCTCAGTTTCCAGGGCGATGGCGGTTGGCATTTTTGCCGCGTTTATTCCCATGCCTTTCCAAATGCTGCTGGCGGCTTTTATGGCCATTTACGTGCGCAGCAACATGCCCATTTCGGTCGGCCTGGTTTGGCTGACCAACCCTATCACCATGCCGCCGGTCTTCTATTGCACCTACCAAATCGGGGCATGGCTAATGAATGTGCCGGCCCGCACCCTGCCCAGTGAGCTGACGTGGGAATGGATCAGCGGGCAACTCTCAACCCTCTGGCAACCTTTCTTGTTGGGGTCTGTGGTGTGTGGCGTGGTGCTGGGCGCCCTGGCCTACTGCCTGACCCTGTTGTACTGGCGCTGGTGGGTCAGCCGCCAATGGAAGCGCCGACAAAACAAACGCCCATGAAAAAGGCCCCCGAAGGGGCCTTACTTATGCGTCGCTGCAACCCATTACTGGCGCATACCACGACCGCTGACCAGCAAGCGGGCGCAAACGATGTACAGCACCACCGTGGCCACCACCATAAAGGTCAGTGCCACGCTGATTTTGATGTCCGACACACCCAAAATGCCGTAGCGGAAGGCGTTGACCATGTGCAACACCGGATTGGCCATCGACACGCTCTGCCAGAACGGCGGGAGCAGGCTGATCGAGTAGAACACCCCGCCCAGATAGGTCAGCGGCGTTAGCACAAAGGTGGGGATGATCGAAATATCATCAAAGTTGCGTGCAAACACAGCGTTCACAAACCCCAGCAGCGAGAAGATTGTCGCTGTGAGCAGCACCACCACGATGGTCAAACCCAGGTGATGCACCTGCAAGTGGGTAAAGAACAGTGACAGTAACGTCACGATCACGCCCACCATCAACCCACGCAAAATGCCACCCACGGTGTAGCCAATCAAAATGGTATGCGGCGATACCGGCGACACCATTAGCTCTTCAATCGAGCGCTGAAACTTACTGCCGAAGAAGCTCGACACAACGTTGCCGTAGGAGTTGGTAATCACCGACATCATGATCAGGCCCGGCACGATGTACTCCATATAGGTGAAACCACCCATATCGCCGATTTGCCGACCGATCAAATTACCGAAGATCACAAAATACAGCACCATCGTGATCGCTGGCGGCAGCAAGGTTTGCGGCCAGATACGCATAAAGCGTCGAACTTCGCGATAAATAATGGTGTTCAACGCGATCAGGTTGGGGCGCAGCTCTGAGCTCATATCGCCACCTTTGCCAGATTTTTTTCGACCAGCGACACAAACAGCTCCTCAAGGCGATTGGTTTTGTTGCGCAAACTCACCACTTCAATGTTTTGCGTGGCCAATTGTGTAAACAGCCCGGTAATGCCAACCGCCTTGTCCACTTGAACTTCCAGCGTGGCGCCATCGAGCAATTGGCTCGGATAGCCGATCAACTGCGGGGCAGCCTGCAAGGGATACTTGAGATCAAGCAAGAAGGTTTCGACATGCAACTGCCCCAGCAACTGGCGCATGCTGGTGTTTTCAACGATGGTGCCGTGGTCGATGATCCCGATGTTGCGGCACAGTTGCTCAGCCTCTTCCAGATAATGCGTGGTGAGGATGATGGTAGTGCCCTGCTCATTCAGCTCGGTGAGAAAAGTCCACATTGAACGGCGCAGTTCAATGTCCACGCCCGCGGTGGGTTCATCAAGAATCAGCAGGCGCGGCTCATGCACCAGCGCACGGGCAATCATCAGCCGGCGCTTCATACCACCCGATAATGAACGCGAGGGCGTATCGCGCTTATCCCAAAGCCCCAGTTGAGTGAGGTACTTTTCGGCGCGTTCTTTGGCGATCTTGGCCGGGATGCCGTAGTAACCCGCTTGGGTGACGACGATATCGAAGGTTTTTTCAAACTGGTTGAAATTGAACTCTTGCGGCACCACGCCGATGCTGCGCTTAAGAGCCGCAGGATTGCGATCCAGGTCATGACCAAAGATATTCACCGTGCCGCTGGTTTTGTTAACCAAGGTGGAAAGAATACCAATGGTTGTGGATTTGCCTGCGCCGTTTGGGCCGAGCAAGGCAAAAAAGTCACCTTCAGCAACATCCAGATCGATACCACTCAGGGCCTGGAAACCGTTGCCGTAGGTTTTGGTTAGCTGCCGTATGGACAGAGCGGAACTCATATCGGATTACGCACCAAGATGGGGAACAGGAGGGTTTAATAAGGGCGAGCTGTTTGTCATACAAGCCCCACACGCAGGCTGCATGGTGCTTGGCCTCGCGACACAAGTACAGTCGCCCGTATTAATAGTGGGTATTAAGTCAACGCGGTCATCACCGCACTTCGATAGGCCGGACGCAGTTTCAGGCGCTCATACCAAGCGCTCAAGTGCAGCATTTGCGGCCGTTCAATAGGCATTTCGAACCAGGCATAGATAAACGATCCCAGTGGAATATCCCCCATGCCGATTTCATCCCCAGACAAATAAGGCTTTTCTGACAAAGCCTGATCCACAATCGACAACAGCTCAGCGCAGGTTTTGCTCGCAGCGTTAATCAGCAACCAATCCTGTTGTTCTGCGGGGGTGCGCAAAACGCCCCAAAACAGATCACGAAAAGGGCCGGCAAAGGAAGATGTTGTCCAGTCCATCCATTTGTCTGCCTGAGCCCGAACACACACATCGCTCGCGTACCAAGAGGTGTCATCGCCATAACGGGCCGCGAGGTAGCGCACAATGGTGTTTGACTCCCAGAGTACAAACCCATCGTCTTCGATCATCGGCACGCGACCATTGGGGTTCAACGCGCGGTACTCCGGGCTGTCGACCACACCAAAGGCACCGCCCGCCTCTTCTCGTTTGTAGGGCAGTGCCAATTCTTCAGCACACCACAGCACTTTTCTGACATTCGATGAATTCTTGCGACCCCACACTTTCAGCATGTTCAGACTCCTGATTGATAGACGCCGAGGCAGTCTACATCCGTAAGACGAACTCCGCCTCCAACCCAAGGTCAGTAGGGTCTGTACGAAATGTTTTCGAGCGACGGTCAGGCAAGGCGAAACAGTCGAGGAACGACCAGGGTCGCGCACGACTCTAGGTGTCTGAGCCTGAATGCAACGCTGCATAACCGAGCGCAAATACATTGCATACAGAGCCGAGTGATACACGCCCACCTTGCTCAAGAGTTGCGACTAAGCTCACAGGGGTGCACGACCTAAGCCTCACGGAGGATTGAATATGCTGTTGTTGTGGATTTTGGTTTTGATCGTTGGCATTGCCTGGCTGGCTCATCGCCGCATTGCGCCGCTGCCAGCCATAGGCATGGTGGCCGTTTACCTCTTGCTGATGGGCGCGTTTAGCCATGCGTCAGGCTGGTTGCTGGGGGTTTTGTGGCTGTTGCTGGCGGCGCCTGCTGCGCTGTTATTGCTGCCCGATCTACGCCGCAAAGTGTTTAGCGCCCCGTTGTTCAACTGGTTCCAGAAAACCCTGCCCCCCATGTCCAAAACCGAGCGGGACGCCATTGATGCCGGCACGGTGTGGTGGGATGGCGAACTCTTCAGTGGTCGCCCCAACTGGGATCAATTGCTGGCCTACCCCAAGGTGCAGTTGACCGAAGAAGAGCAGGCTTTTATCGACGGCCCTACCGAACAATTGTGTGCAATGGTCAGCGACTGGCAAATCGGTCAGGACATGGATCTGCCGCCCCAAGCGTGGGCGCATATCAAGGAACATGGCTTCTTTGCGCTGATTATTCCCAAAGAGTTCGGCGGCAAAGGATTCTCGGCCTACGCCCACTCGCAAGTGGCCATGAAACTCGCCACCCGCAGCGGCGACTTGGCATCAACCGTCATGGTGCCCAATTCCCTTGGCCCCGCCGAGTTGCTGCTGCACTACGGCACCGACGAACAACGTAACCACTATCTGCCGCGTCTGGCCCGTGGCGATGACATTCCCTGTTTTGCCCTCACCGGCCCACTGGCGGGCTCCGATGCGGGCGCCATGCCGGACACTGGCGTGGTCTGCAAAGGCCAATGGCAAGGCGAAGAAGTGCTCGGCCTGCGCCTGAATTGGGAAAAGCGCTACATCACTCTCGGGCCGGTCGCTACCCTGCTCGGCCTTGCCTTTAAGGCTCACGACCCAGACCACTTGCTGGGCGAAGAAGAAGATTTAGGCATCAGCTTGGCGTTGATCCCCACCGATACGCCAGGTGTCGAAATCGGACGTCGCCACTTGCCGCTGGGCGCAGCATTCATGAACGGCCCTAACTGGGGCAAGGACGTGTTTATCCCTCTGAGCTACCTGATCGGTGGCCAAGAGATGCTCGGCAAGGGCTGGATGATGCTGATGAACTGCCTGTCCGTGGGCCGTTCCATCTCGTTGCCTGCCGTAGGTACAGGGGCCGCCAAATTCACCAGCTTAGTGACTGGGCAGTATGCTCAAGTGCGTGAGCAGTTCAACGTACCGCTGGCCGCGTTTGAAGGCATTCAAGAAGCACTGGCACGAATTGGTGGTAACGCCTGGCTGATGGACAGCGCGCGCATGCTGACGGCCAACGCCGTGGACCTGGGCGAAAAACCATCGGTGTTGTCGGCCATTCTCAAGTACCACCTGACCGAGCGAGGCCGTGAATGTATCAGTCACGCCATGGACGTTCATGGCGGCAAAGGCATCATCATGGGCCCCAACAACTACTTGGGCCGCAGTTGGCAAGGTGCGCCGATTTTTATCACGGTAGAAGGCGCAAATATTCTGTCGCGCAACCTGATGATCTTTGGTCAAGGCGCCATCCGCTGTCATCCCTTTGTATTGAAGGAAATGGCACTCGCCGGGCGTGAGGATCACGCTCAAGCGCTGCAGGAGTTCGACGAGCTGTTGCTCAACCACATCGGTTTCGCCGTCAGCAACGCGGCCAGCACACTGGTGTTGAACCTAGGGTTTGGCCGCTTTGAACAAGCCCCCGGCAACGCCTTGAGCCAAGGTTATTTCCGGGCACTGAATCGTCAGGCAGCCGCCTTTGCCATGCTGGCCGACTTGAGCATGATGCTGCTGGGCGGCGAGCTTAAACGTCGCGAACGCTTGTCAGCACGCCTGGGGGATGTGCTCAGCCATATGTACTTGGCCTCGGCCGCGCTCAAGCGTTATCACGACCTCGACTCGCCTGAGCACCTCAACCCATTGTTCAAATGGGCCATGGAAGAAAGCCTCGGCCACGCTGAACGTGCACTGGATGAACTGCTGAAAAACTTCCCGAGCCGCACGCTGGGCTTTTTGTTGCGCGGCGTAGTATTTCCGCTAGGCCGCCGCCACACAGGGCCGTCGGACGCGCTGGATGCCGAAGTGGCCGCCGTGCTGGGACGCGCCAAAGGTGACCCCACCCTTGAAGCCGTGCTTGCGGGTTGCTATCGCCCGCAGTCAGCGGACGATCCAGTGGGCGCACTGCAACACGCGTGCGAGCAATTAAGCGCCGCACACCCGCTGTACAAAAAACTCCACGAAGCGCTCAAAAGCGGTCAGGTCAAACCGGCAGTAGGCCAATCATCTATCGACGCAGCACTGCAAGCCGGTGTGCTTCAAGCCGATGAGGCCCAAACCCTGCACAAAGCTGAGGTGGCGCGGCGCAAAGTCATTGATGTGGATGATTTTGCCAAGGAACAACTCACCCACAACGAAGGAAAGATTCGCTAGCAGGACAGCGGGCGCTGGGGGCTTTATACTCCCGCGCCCGTTTTGCTCTAGAGGACACCACAATGGCCACCAACGATCTCAACCATAATCTCGCCCTGCTCGATATGTTGCGCAGCATCCTGGTTGCTGTCGGTGATGCCGAACAGATCCCGGAAGAAAGCCATGCTCTGTTCATGGAGCGCTTCGACGAAATGAAAAGCGGTCTACTGACCGACTTTGATAACAGCCAATACTTGGGTCAGGACATCCTGTGCCAAGTCATCGAACGCTACCCGCAAATCGCTCACTTGGTGCCCCGCGACTTGTTGTGGTTCTTCGGCGGTGCGTGCTTTAACTTCCTGTCCGATGAAGAATTGGACATGTATGAAGCTCTGGAAGAACGTCGCCATGAAGCTGAGCTGAACGACGAACCGTTCGACTGGAATCAGGAAAAACAATTCATGGCGCTGCCGACCGAAAAAGACAGCCCACAGCACTGATTGCCTCACTGAGCACTCAAGGCCCGCCCGGCATTCCCGGCGGGCCTTTTTTATGGGCTGAAAACGCCATCGGTTAACTCGTTTTGTCACGCCATGCAAACAGCGTAGTGCGCAATATTTTGCGCAGAACACGGCGCGCGTCCTGCCAGATAAGCGCTTAAACCTAAGTCACTAATCGGCTGCGAGCCCTTCGCAAAAAATGGCGCATTAATGCGCAAGGTATTGCGCAATTTTTATCGAATAAGTCTGAAGACAATTAACAGCTCGCCTCTAAATCCATACATCTCATTGATTAATAACGATTAATTAAACTTTGGCATACATCTTGAGTTCATCTTGCAGTCTTGCAAGCGTTGGTCTTGCGAGAAATCCATAACTTCAGCAAGGAGAACGTTGTGTCTACGCCCGCCCAATGGATTGCAAAAGCTGCTGAAGTTGCCAGATGCCGGGCACTAGGCCTGCGAGAACCTGATTAATGTCGGCTGCTTTCTTCCCTAAAAATCCAAACAATGTCAGCAAAAGCCGTGGCAACGCCAGAAGCAGCCTGGGCATCTGCCCGCTGACTCAGGCCAAGGTGCAACTCATCCCGTTGCGCTATGGGCTGGTAGACAAGGCTGAACTTGACCCTACCCAAGAAGTGTCAACCCCTTATCAATTAAGCACTCGCCCGCTGGGCATTCGGTTGCTGCGCGATGGCTGGCTGTACGTGATTGAAGGCAGCACGGGTATTTTGTCCGAGTACCGCGTGCTGGATGGACTGGTCAGCGCCATGCTCTGGCAAGGCGAGAAGGTCACCGTGGATCAGCGTACTCAGCCGATCAACACGCCGAACCTGATTTACGACAAACGCAGCACCCTGTATCTGAGCTATGCCGAGGCCCAGTGGACGGCAAAAAAATGCAGCCAAGTGTTAAAAGCCACCAGCGAGCGCGATCGCTTTATGCAGGCCGTGAGCCTGAGCCACATTGATTGTCAAAAAGGTGGCTCGCATCTGCTGACTCGCGACATGGCTGAGCACTGGCTAGCCGAAGTGGCGACGGAGCGATTGGACGCTGCGCAAAAAGTGCAAGGCAGTGAAGCATTTTTGCCTGAACACGAACGCCGCCCTTATGTGTGGGAAATCCCTGAGCATTTTATTGAAACGTCCTTCAATGCGTTGACGGGTTGCATCCACCCTCAGTACCACCATGACACGCTGTATCTGGTGCTCGATGACACCTTGGGGGTCTTGCGCGACCTGGCCAACTATCAGGATCAAGTTGTCGGCTGGATCAGCGATTGGGCCAATGGTGGAACGCAGCAAGGCGATAACGAGCGTGATTACCTGCTGGCGTGTTACATCGAGTCCCTCAGCCAACTGACACAACCTGATCTGTCAGCATTGGCCGCAGCCACCGATGACCCGGCCTTCAAAGCCCTGTTTACCGACTTGCAGAACCTGCCCGAGCCCGAGCGCGAAACCACTCGGCAAGCACTGCTGGAGTACCTCAACAGGGGCGGACTGATGCTCCCCCCCGAAGGCAGCCCCACGCCGGATGAGCTGGCTCACTTGCGTCAGGTGGCAGAGCATGACGCCATTGCAGCCGGTCACTCACGTGGTTTGGGTTTGGATAACAGTGGTCTGGAAGCGATGTCAGACACTGACCGGCTTTATTACACCCGCGAGCACTTTCGGGTCGCACCTCAAGTTTTTGTGCATCAGCATTTTGACGCTTTGATCGCTTTGGGGAAGCATCAAGGACAGCAGATACACGACATCCTCACAGGCAGAAAACTTGGCCAGCGTGGGGTCAACGACCTCATTGATCGCGAGGCGATGGACCGCGAGTTGCTCAGCCACCGCACCAAGCTCGCACGCTGGAATCGCCTGCTGGACTGCATCACCGCCGACCGCGTTGCGCTCGTTGCCAACGGCGCCTTTCACAAGGCCGCCTGGTATTTCGACCCACTGCACAGCGCGCAGGTCGACCATGCTTTTACCGTGGAATACGCCTGCCTGAAGGACATTTGCCGAAGCGACGAGGCGTGCACACAACTGCTCGACTTTATGGAGCGAGCCCCTCAGTTCAGCCGCCCGCTTTATCACACCTTGCCCTATAGCGACCAAACCTCACTGTGGGTGCAGTACGCCTTTTTATTCGCGGCGGGCATGACTTTGTACAACAACGTGCCCGCCCACCTGCAAAGCCTGCGCAAGATTGAACAGGGCCGTTTACCTGCACTGGATGACTTGCCAAAGAGCACTCGCACGGTGGCCAATGCCGCACAAAATGCCCTGACTCCGGCCCTTAATCTGGGGTTGGAAAAAATGCTCGCTGGCTTTGATGGCGTGCTCAAAGGGCAAACCATGCCCGACCTCGACCAACTGTTCCGCAACCTGCCCAAAGCCCTGCCTGCGCGCATTCTGCAAGCGGCCCAAACCGAGGGCGTCACCTTTCGTTTTGCCTCCCCGGCGGAACAGGCCAGCTTGCGCGAAACGCTCAAAGAGGTGTTGGCGCAGCGCACAGAAATGTCGCAACTCAAGCGTCGGCGCAACCAAATCAATCGCACCCACGGGCATCGCTCTGCGCAGGCTCAGGCGCTCATGGCAGACATGTACAACCTGCGCCAACAACTGAAACTGGGTGAAGGCCGACTGGCAGCCAGCATCAGCCCGATTACCCAATTGCCGGACGAACATGCCCGTATCTACGGCTCCACCCAAGCCCGCGCCGGGCTGACGGTTACTTTTTCATACGAGCAGCGCCAGCAAGTACAAGGGCTGATGGACAACTTTCGCAGTGGCGCACGCGCAGCCCCGGTGATGAATAAATTGGGAGATGGGGCGGCGCTGTTGTTGCTCGTGGCGCAGGCGGTGAACTTGTGGCAAGTCTATAAAGAGACAATGGGGCTGCCTCAAAATAAACGTGAGTGGATGCCCGTGATGAGTGCTGCATTTGCAACAGGAGCAGCAGGCTTTGTAGCCGCACAGGGAGTGTTTGATACTGCTTTAAGTGCTGAGGCGGTCAAACTTAAAGAGGCTTTAAAGGTGAGCGCTCTTACCAAGCTGCACGTCACGATGGGTAAGTTGCATATTGGTTTGGGTTTTTTTTCTTATACTTTTGGATTTCTTGCTGCTGTTTCCAGTTTGAATAGTTATCAGGCTAATTGGGTACAAGCAGTGCGAAGTGGTAATCGTGCCGCCCAACACAGCGCGATGTTGACAATGGCCGGGGCTGGAGGCTTGGTTGCGACTAATGCTTATGGGTTAAATCACACATTTAGAGCAGCCTTAAACGTGCTAAGGGCGACCAAAGGCGCTGCTCGTAAGGCTGTGTGGGTGGCTTCGGGTGTTCGGCTTGGTAGTGTGTTCTTTCGGGCGAATTTGGCCGGTGGATTATTTACGCTACTGGAGTTAGCAGGCACTTGGCTCTACAACCGCTACAACACCAGTGCTCACGATCAATGGCTGCAAAGTACACCCTGGGGGCGTGAAGTCGAAAGGCGTAAAAGCCTGAGCCTTGAGGCGTTCCAGCATCACCTTACTGAGTTGATGCAAGCGCCGTTCGTACAAATTAAAAGTAGTGAAAGCGAGTCGTTTTGGATCAACCTGTTGCCCAACACCCAAGAGGGCGAAATCTGTGTAGTTTTCCCGGGGCTGAGCTTGTCGGACTTTCAAGTCGATCTGGAGGGTAATGTTCGCAATGGACTTATGATCGGTGTGCAACGTATCACCACGGTTATTCACGGTAATCGTGGCTTCCCCGTAGAGCAAAGGGCAGGTGCCACTGAACAGGTGCAGGCCACGTTGCTCCGTGTGAAGAGCAAGTCTGAACAAGAAGGAAAGGGCGCCCCATTGCTGCTAAAAATGCCTTACCCGCGGAACCCTGAGCGCGTGCTGGGTAAAGTGCGTGAAGAGTTGCTGATAGAGCTTGAGCTGCAATCTTTAGGCGCGAATAAACAGCTAGTCCGCCGTACCCATCGCATTCGTTTTAATCCACTGGAAGGGGGGCGCTTTCCTTCGGCAGAGCACGTGCTATCAAACGTACCAATTCCGTTGATGGCTGTTGATGTTATGGCGCTGGAGGTGGCTCGTGGTAACTAAATCTGTACAGCCACCTCAACCTGAACTCGGAACATCTAAGCAGGCCGGCGACATAGAATATTTTCCATCCGGTCGCTTGACCTACTTGGCCCCCTTGCCGTTGCCCACAGAAGCTGAGCCTTATTGCGCTTATATAAGTGACTATAACGACACATATTTAGGCTTTGGGGGTGGGAATCCTAATGTGTTTTCTTATCAATTCAACTTGGGACTGCCATTTAGTTGCGGCTGCTTAATTGCTTTTGGGTTCCCTCTTTTGGTTGGGCTCATGGGACTAACGATGGGCTTTAATGTTGATAATATTTTGGATTCTATGAGGGGGGTTTTTGCAGAGGCATGGAAAATAGCTCTATGGGGAAACTTGTTTATTTTGGGAATGTTTTTTTGCATCTGGCTCTACCACCACAACCTCTTCACCAAAGTCATCCCCACCCGTTTCAACCGCCAGCGCCGTGAGGTGTGTTTCATGCCCAAGGACGCGACCGAACCCTTGTTTGTCCCGTGGGAGTCGTTGTCGGCATGGGTAGTTGAGGCTCAAGGTGCCACGCAATATGGCGTATCGCGTCAATACGGGATGGGCATGGGGTTTGAGCATGAAGGCGAGTTGGTCAGCCTCGAGTTTCAGTGTGGCGGTTTGCAGTTGGCCATCGCGAATTGGGAGGCGGTGCGTCAGTACATGGAGTACGAGATCAGTGACCTGAAAGCCATTCAAGACCCGTTGGAGCTGCAAGGCCCCGATGACCCGCCCCACGAAGGCCTGCACACTTTCCGCAATGCCCGCGCTCGGTTACATCGCCGTATTCGGGAGAAAGAAGTGGGCTGGGTGTTCGGCTTTTTTTGGTACATCTATCACGTCATGACCTTGTGGACGCTGCCCAACCGTTTGGTGGAGTGGGAGATAAAGCGCATCGCCAAAGTGGGCCGTCGGGAGTTGCCAGCGGCAATGCGTGAATGGTCAGAACCCTTGCTACCCGCAGAGTGGGCCAAACCCAGCAGCGAGTTGATGAGCCTGAGCGCGAAGGTCAAAGCCTTGATCAAACGCGACCCTCGGCGACCGATTACCGAAGTGTTTGCGGCGCTGTATCGCAACCAGCCCCACTCCCCACACAGGCGTTGAGTCGGATGCCTGAAAACAGTGTTTTACACAGGGCTGAGCTCGCTCGGAAGCAGGCCGGCGATATTGAGTACTTCCCTTCCGGTCGTTTGACCTACTTGGCCCCTTTGCCGTTGCCTACCGAAGCCGAGCCTTACTGCCCTTATATCAGTCGTTACAACGACATTTATTTGGACTTTGGGGGTGGAGAGCCGAATGTTTTCTCCTATCAAGTCAGTTTAGGAGGGCCGTTCAGTTGTGCCTGTTTGGTCGCTTTCGGAATTCCACTATTGATGGGCTTTCTTGGGCTGACTTTAAGTTTAAGTGTTGAGGATATTGTGGACTCCATTGCAGGCGTTTTTGCTGTTGCTTGGAAGTACGCTCTTCTCGGTTGGCTGTTTGGATCATCTATCTGCCTTTACGTTTGGTTCGAAGCCCACAACCTCTTCACCAAAGTCATCCCCACCCGCTTCAACCGCCAGCGCCGTGAGGTGTGTTTCATGCCCAAGGACGCGACCGAACCCTTGTTTGTCCCGTGGGAGTCGTTGTCAGCATGGATCGTTGAGGCTCAAGGTGCCACGCAATATGGCGTATCGCGTCAATACGGGATGGGCATGGGGTTTGAGCATGAAGGCGAGTTGGTCAGCCTCGAGTTTCAGTGTGGCGGTTTGCAGTTGGCTATTGCGAATTGGGAAGCGGTGCGTCAGTACATGGAGTACGAGATCAGTGACCTTAAAGCCATTCAAGATCCGCTGGAGCTGCAAGGCCCCGATGACCCGCACCACGAAGGCCTGCACACTTTCCGCAATGCCCGCGCTCGGTTACATCGCCGTATTCGGGAGAAAGAAGTGGGCTGGGTGTTCGGCTTTTTTTGGTACGTCTATCACGTCATGACCTTGTGGACGCTGCCCAACCGTTTGGTGGAGTGGGAGATAAAGCGCATCGCCAAAGTGGGCCGTCGAGCGTTGCCAGCGGCAATGCGTGAATGGTCAGAACCCTTGCCACCCGCACAGTGGGCCAAACCCAGCAGCGAGTTGATGAGCCTGAGCGCAAAGGTCAAAGCCTTGATCAAACGCGACCCTCGGCGGCCAATTACCGAAGTGTTTGCGGCGCTGTCTTCGCCGCGCAGGCGCTGAGTAATTTTTTCGACTACAACGCTTGGTAACGCTCAGCCAGAGTGGGCTCTTGTGCCAGCCGCTCCACTAGAAAATCAATAAGCACACGCAACTTGGGCGGCAAAAAACGTGTGGGCGCATGCAACAGCCAAGCGCCACCGTGGTAAGACGCAATAAAACTCCAGGCCGGCAGCACCTGAATAATCAATCCCTGGTCCAATGCCTGACGCGCAGTGAAGTACGGCAAACTGCCAATTCCCACATGCTGTAACACCGCATCCAATCGCACGCCCGTGTGGTTGGCGGCATAACGACCTGTCACATTCACCGCCACCGTTTTGCTGCCTTGCTTGAACTTCCAACGGGCATCGGCTGGGGTTTCTCCCAAGTAAATACAGCTGTGATTGCGTAAATCTTCGGGCTGCGTCGGCACTCCGTGTTCGGCCAAATACTCGGGCGTGGCACACAGCAGGTGCTCGATGGGAAATAACTGACGCCCGACCAAACCGGG
Source organism: Pseudomonas sp. E315 (assembly GCF_055406205.1). Lineage (NCBI taxonomy): Bacteria > Pseudomonadati > Pseudomonadota > Gammaproteobacteria > Pseudomonadales > Pseudomonadaceae > Pseudomonas > Pseudomonas sp. E315. The sequence continues at coordinate 51,211 of NZ_JBUZPJ010000020.1, forward strand.
AGGCGGCTGGTCGGTGATGCGAATGCTCAGGTCAACGTTGTCATCAATCAGGTCGACGTAGCGGTCTTCCAAAATGAGTTGCACGTTCACTTTAGGGTAGCGCCGCAGAAACTCCGGCATGTGCGGATGAATCACAAAGCGCCCTACCGCTTTGGGCACGCTGACGCGAATCAGCCCTTCGGCCTCTTGCGTAAAACGCCCAGTCAAATCCATCACGGATTGGGCCGCTCCGGCCATGTCACGGCACCGCCTGAAGACCTCCTCCCCGCCATCACTCAAGCGCAACTTGCGCGTGGTGCGTTGCAGCAAGCGAATGGCCAGAGCCTTTTCCAGCCGAGAGATACTACGACTGACCGCTGAGGGTGAAGTCCCAAGCTGGCGCGCAGCTTCAGAGAAGCTCCCGGCCTCGACCACTCTCACAAACATCACCATTTCAGCCAATAACGGCAGAGGAAGATTTATGCTCACAGCGCACAGGTCCATTGAAATTTACGTGGATTATCACACTCAAAGGCCATGTTTATACTGAAAAACAAACCTGTTCAGGACATCGCTATGACCGACCGCTTATTTTTCACCGACGACACACTTACCGCTCAAGTCGATGTCCTTACCTGCACAACCCATGAAGACGGGTTCGCGGTCACGTTACGCGCCACGCCCTTTCACCCCCAGGGCGGTGGCCAGCCCAGTGACACAGGGCGCATCGGTGACAGTGACGTGGTGAAGGTGCTTCAGCAGCCTGACGGCATCGTGCATTACGTGAAACAGGCCATCGCACTAGGAAGTGCTCAGGCCGAAGTAGACGCCCAACGCCGCCAACTTCACGCACGCCTGCATTCAGCCGGGCATTTGATTGGTGTTTGCGCCGAGCACTCGGGCTGGGTGCCCACCAAAGCTCATCATTGGCCCGGCGAATGCCGAGTCAGTTTTGTCCCCGGCGAAACGTCACAACCCCTCGACGCACAAACAATTGAGAGCACCCTTGAGCAGTGGATACGCGATGACTTGCCTCGCATCACCCAAGTCGATGCCGAGCAGCGCATCATCGGTTTTGGTGACCTGCCCAGTTACCCTTGCGGCGGCACCCATGTGCGCTCTCTGGCAGCACTCAAAGCGGTAAGCATTGTGTCTGTCACACTGAAAAAAGGGGTGTTGGCTGTGCGCTATCACCTGGATTGACGCGACGATGCCGAACGAAGCGCTCCACATAATCATCTGCGGGTGATTGAAGGATTTGTTGCGGCGTGCCGACCTGAACCAGTTGGCCATCTTTGAGCATGGCAATGCGATTGCCGATGCGCAGCGCCTCATCTAAATCGTGGGTAATAAACACAATGGTTTTTTGCAGGGTGTGTTGCAGCTCAAGCAGCTGGTCTTGCATTTCGGCGCGAATCAATGGGTCGAGTGCACTGAAGGCTTCGTCCATCAAAATAATGTCAGTGTCGGTCGCCAGCGCTCGGGCCAACCCCACACGTTGGCGCATACCACCCGACAACTGATGAATAAATGCCTGCTCATACCCCTGTAACCCGACCACCGAAATCCAGTGCCGTGCACGCTCATTGCACACGGCCTTGCCCTCGCCGCGAACCTTTAGCCCATAAGCGACGTTGTCCAGCACATTGCGATGAGGCAAAAGTCCAAAACTCTGAAAAACCATGCTGACTTTGTGCCGTCGAAATTGGCGCAAGGCGGGCATGTCGTAATCCAGGATGTTTTCGCCATCCACCAAAATTTGCCCACTGGAGGGATCGATCAAGCGATTCAAATGCCGCACCAGTGTCGACTTGCCTGACCCCGAAAGCCCCATGATGACAAAGACTTCCCCGGACTGAATCGACAGGGATAAGTTGTTGATCCCCACGACACAACCGGTTTGGGCTAAAACCTGATCTTTGGTTGTGCCTGCACGAATTAGTGCCAGCACGTCTTTTTCTCGACTACCGAACACTTTGAATACGTTACGGACTTCAATCTTAGGGCGCGCGACCTGGTTCATTGTTTAACCCCATGCCGCGACCGACCATAGGCCTGGGTAATACGGTCGATTACCACCGCTAAAATCACAATCGCCAACCCCGCCTCCAGCCCCTTGCCGACGTTGAGCGTCTGAATGCCGATCAGTACGTCTTCGCCTAAGCCTCGCGCACCAATCATCGAGGCAATGACCACCATCGACAGTGCCATCATCGTGGTCTGGTTAATCCCGGCCATGATGCTGGGCATGGCCAAAGGCAATTGCACACCAAAAAGCTGCTGCCAAGGGTTGGCACCAAATGCGTTGATAGCCTCCATGACCTCCCGATCCACCTGCCGAATACCCAAGTCGGTCAAACGGATCAGAGGCGGAACGGCATAAATGACGGTGGCAAAAATCGCTGGTACTTTGCCCAGGCCAAACAGCATCAACACGGGAATCAAATACACAAAACTGGGCATGGTTTGCATGATGTCCAGCAACGGCATCACCACCGAACGCAAGCGATTGCTGCGCGCTGCCATAATGCCCAGCGGGATGCCCAGGATTACGGATATAACAGTGGCCACCAGCATCAGCGCCAAGGTTTGCATCAGCTTGTCCCACAAGCCCACTGCCCCCACCAAGAACAGCAAGCCAACGATCAGTAAGGCGCTAAACACTTTGCGTGTCGCGTGCCAGCCGATGGCACCCATAATGGCCAGCACCAGCCACCACGGGGTCATGCGCAATAAGTTTTCGAGATGGATAACAGCCCACAACAAGGTGTCAGAGAGGTGTCGAAACACATCCCCGTAGTGGCTGACCAGCGCATCAACCCCGTCATTCACCCAGCCTGCAATAGAGAACGTTAAATTGTCAGGAAACATGCACAACCCGTGTTTGAAGGATTAGTTGGACTTAAGCGCAGCATCGACTTTTTGAGCCGCATCCGCCGTCACCCAGGCATGCCAAATGTTCGGCTGATCGCGCAAAAAGGCTTCGGCGGCCTTGCGCGGCTCGGTGCGCTTTTCGCCCATCTGCGCCAGAGTCGTGTTCAGCAAGTCGATGGGGAAATCGACTTTTTCGTAAAACGCGACTAGCTGCGGGTAGTGAGCTTTAAAGGGGGCCGATACCCCAATGGATAGTTTGGCCGGTAATGAGCGCGTGCCTTTGGGGTTAGGGTTGTTGGCGTCGGTCAGGGTGGCCCAGGCCTGCGCATCAAAGGCGGGCTCTTCGAGTTTCACCAATTTGTAACGACCTATCAGCGGAGTCGGTGACCAGTAGTAGAACAACACCGGTTTGCCACGCTTAATCGATGAGCTAACTTCGGCATCCAGAGCAGCGCCGGAGCCCGTGCGAAAATTCACAAAGTCATCGCTCAAGCCATAGGCTTTGAGCTTTTGACTGTTAACGGTCTCGGATGTCCAACCGGCCGGGCTGTTGAGGAAGCGTCCGCGTGTCGGGTCTTCCTGATCTCGAAACACCTCTTTATAGCGAGCCAGATCATTGACCGACTTCAAGTCTGGGGCCAAAGCCTTGATGCCTTTATCTGAGTCGCCCTTGATCACGTATTCGGGCACCCACCACCCTTCACTGGCATTTTTTACGATGTCCCCCAAACCAAAAACCTTACCCTCTGCTTCGGCCTTGACCCAAACCGGGCTGCGACCCGCCCACTCCTCCGCAATCACTTGAATATCATTTTTGGCCAACGCTGCCTCAAGACTTACCGTGCTGCCGGGCAAGGTATCGGTCGCAAAGCCGTAGCCCTTTTCAGTCAGCGTACGCAGGACTTCAGTGATAAGGCTGCCGCTTTCCCACGGGATATCACCAAAGTGGATGGGGCCGTCACGGGTGTCGGCCAATGTGGATTGGGACACGAGGCCCAGCACCAATAATGAGCTACCGAGCCAGTGTTTGAAGTGGGTCATGCGGATTCTCTTGTTGTGGAGGGCCGTCGGTTATGGCCGTTAAACACGCACGCAGTTCTGGACGCACCTTGCTGGCAGGCGCGCTCATTCACTGAGTTGCAATGTCTTTAGCGTAGTCGCTGGAATCCAGAGGGCGACACAAACGTGCGCACATTACGGGGCGTTGACCAGAGGAGGAATGGCTAAACAGGCGCAAAGCGCTGTGCAGGGCAAGCCACACAAGGGTGTTAACGGACTGATGATTGGCCGAAAGGCTTAAAACGCAGGCACAAAAAAACAGCCCTGAGGCTGTTTTTTGGTGTTCTTTGGACTATGCGTAGCTCCAAACAACAAAATTTGGAGCGGGAAACGGGCCATTCACCGGTCATCTACCCTCTTGAAATCCTTGAAAACTTCAGCGATTCCAATGGACAAAATTCTGGACTACTTTGAGGGGGGGGGACAAGCCGGTGCTGTCCACGGCGCTCCACTTCCCCATCACAAGCCCTGAAGCTCATTCTTCATCCTCACCGACGGATGCCTCCTTCGGCGCTTGGGGTGCCTCAGAAGTGGCTGTCACTGATGAAGTTGCCGGTGCCGCTGACGCAATCTCGCGACTTGCCACTGGGTTGCCGCATGACCAACCTTCAGCCACTCGGCAAAGCTCGTATTGGTCAGCAGCACCAGCCCGTCGCCGTCCACGGGCGGTTTCCGAATAAGCAGGCGATAGGGTGCGAAGTCTTGCAGCAAGTCATCATCCAGCCACTCCGTGCCCGCCCAATCAAACAGATCGAACTCCCAGACCAATGCTCGACATAGGGCAATAACGCTTATCGCAGCGTCAATCGCCAAGCCGGATGCCGAGACGTCATTTTCAGACTCGCGGATGAAAGCGCCATCAGCATTCAACTGATCGAGTCGCTCAGCGAGCAGGATCACGGACAAGTTTGTCCTCCGTTACACAAGCCGTTGTAATGGTGAATCTTTCAGCGCCGGCAGCCAGTCGCTCGCGTCGAACAATAACGCCTTCAGCCTCATCGGGATAGGTCAAGGTAACCCCTTCCGTTGTACGAACTTTACGCAGTGGCGGACGTCGCAAAACCTGTCTGTCGGGCCTGAACTCTAACCCCTCCAGCTTCGCCGCACGGATACGCCGACGCGTGGTGGACTGAAGCATGCTCCTGGCTTCTTCATCCTCAGGGCTGCCCGCAGCCGCCAATATCGCGTCAGTGATTGCGGCCTCGTTGATCTCCTGGCGATCACGCAGTATTCCTTGCGCATGCCGAAATGCACCGGCGACATCTTGCTCAGGAAGCAAATCCTTGCAAGCAGCCAAGGTCGTGCGCAACACCTCAACAACTTTTTTGTTCAGCTCTTCATCACTGAGGGTTCTGGATGCATCCAGAAAAGCCGCGAAGTAATCGCCAATCTCCGGAGAAGGCTTCATGCGATCCCGAGTTGAGATAGGCAGTTCTGCCACGCCACCGACCACACGCACGATAGTAGATTTTTGGATCGCCTTTTTGTCGGCAATGAAGGCCGTGACGATTCGCCGCAGAAGCCCTCCCTCCCCAGCTGCTTCCTGCTCAATAGCCTCTCTGTAATCGTACTTCACCAGGCTGTATAGCTTGACCTCAGGATCATGAGTGGACAGCTCAAAAATGAACAATGCACCGTCACGACTGCTACCTACTACCTACTACCTACGTGCAAGCGCGAAAAATCGCGTGACAGCGCCTGAGCGCCCGCTTCAAAGCTCACCGCGCCGGTAGCAATTCGCTCAATCTGAGCTTTTGTGTTGGATGCCGGCTCAAAACTGTAGACCGGAGACACGTCAGTATCACGAATTCGAGCGATGAAAAACTCTTCGTGTTCGACAGCCCGGGCTGCCTCAGGAACAAACTCACCACCACCACCACCACCACCACCACCACCACCACCACCACCACCACCACCACCACCACCACCACCAACCACATGCAAAATCATGTTAGTGATATGAAGCGACCCGTTCTCATCGTCCGTAATAAATCCCAAATCCATCCCCTGTTTTTAACTAACGAGGGTTATACCCTCATGCACTCAAATTACCTGCACATCCCCTAGTATTTCACTAGGCGAAGTGGCGCGCAGGTACATGCATGCGAACCATAGCCAAATGCCACCCGACTGTCGATGGGGGGGATTCTCCCATTCAAATCCAAGCCAATCGTACTGACTGCTCATGAAAAGTCGTATCAGATAGTGATCATGGTCTGTCGTACCTGCAACTGCATGCAAACTTGCTTGACCTGTGCGCGCACAGCACTCATCCCACCTGCTCGCCATGCTGGTTTACGAACAGCAGAACTCCCAATGAGCCCTCAGCGACTGTCACACCCCTGCGACAACAGGTTTATGGCCGCGGCTGCCCGGGTTCGTTGTCAGCCCATGCTCGCTGCGCGCACCTGGATAGCCTGCTGCTCCCGCTCATCGTGCATCTGCTGCTCCACCTGTTGTGCCTGGACCCGCTGTTGCTGTTCGCGGGTCACCACATCCAGATGCTTCATGGACTCGTCCACCGATGCCTGTGCGGCTTGCGCCGTGGCCAAGGCCGCGCGCAGGTGCGCGGGGTTGCCCAGTTCGCCCTGAACCACGAACAGGTTGTACCCCGCCGATTTATCGGCAGTGGCACCGCTCAGCACAACGTGATCGACCCGAGTCAGGCCGTTATCCTTGGCCAGCACCAGCAGGTTGACGCTCATCCGCTCGATGACCGCGTCGAAACTGCGGCCGTGCTTGGCATCCAGTGCAGCCACACCATCATGTATCTGCTGATACAGCGTATGGTCGGGATGGCCGGGCTGCATCGGCGTCATCGGGTTGCTGGGCACTTGATCCTGTTGTGTGGATGGCTGTTCGGCCCGTGGCCGGGTAAGCGCCTGCACGGCTACTTGCTGCTCCACCCCCAAGACGTACCGTCCAACGTGCCGTTCAACAACCCATACCTCGCCTTGCTCGCCACAGACAAGTAGCTTTGAGACCGCCGACGCTATGGCTGTGAGCGAGGCAGTGCAACCAATGCCTCATAGCCCACCAGACGGAGTAATTCGTCCACAGACGTGCAACACTTCTCGACCTCGGCGGCCTTATCGTTGCGCAGCAGTTCCTTACACACCTCACACATCGCAAAGTGAGAAGCCCTCAACAAGTGGTTCGCATAAACGACAATGCTTGCACCGTGGACAAACAGTTGTCGCGCTGAGAGATTGTTGTAGGTCGTTGGGACACAGATGACCGGATGTTCAAATCCATGCGCCCTGAATCGGTGCAGAAATTCGATAACTCTCCGAGGTGTTTGGTCCTTGCTATGAATCATCAAGCCGCTGGCACCGGCCTCTACATAGCGGCGAGCACGCGCTAAGGCGTCTTCAACTGTTTCCCCAGCAATCAGACTCTCAATTCTGGCAAACACCATGAAATCCGAGGTCAAACGTGCCGTTTGAGCATCCGATATTTTTTGCGCAAAACGACGTGGATCCTCAAGCAGATGAGATGACTGTGAGCAAAGACTGTTTCGCTTGGGAGACAGCTTGTCCTCAATGACCAAAGCACTCACGCCCATAGCCTCAAGTCGAGCAACCAAATACCGCAAATTGGCGGCATCCCCCCCTGTATCGCCATCAACGATGATCGGCTTGCTCGACACTTGACAGATGTCTTCGATCAACGAAATCCGCCGCTCCAAGAGGTACAGCTCAACATCAGGCAATCCTTGAACGGCAGAGGAAGTCAGGCTCGATACCCACAAAGCATCAAATTGAAGCGCTTCGCCCGATGCCAAACGGATCTCACTACCAATCAACGCACTGAATCCACTATGAGCCTCAATGACCCGAATGCCATGGCCTGCTGCCAGCAACTGCCTTAGCATCGGACGACGTTGTTCCGGCAACACTCGATGCGCTAGAGACATGGAACCTCCTAACCGCGCAGTGGAATTGGTCGGCTATAGCGCTTGGCGAGTAATGCCAGCAACCCACCCTGTTCAACCATTTCCAGCATCTGTCGCGGCGGGGCCGGAAAAACAATGGTTGTAAGATTGCAATGAGCGTGGCCGCTCACCAAGTCAAGATCCATGTACTCACTTTCAAGAAAGGATGAAGTATCAACTTCAATCGCGGGCAAGCCCAAATTCCAGGCATTTCTAAAGAAAATACGCCCGAATCTCGGCGCCACTACCGCACGTACTCCTGCCGCGAGCAGCGTACTGACCGCTTGCTCTCGCGAGCTACCTATCCCAAAAGTCTGTGAGCAACAAAGAACATCACCGTGATCAAAGGTGGCAGCGAAACCAGGAAGAAGGTTTTCAAACAGATGGGGCACAAGGTCTGAAGCGCTTGTAAACATATGCTTGTATCGCCCCGGGATGATGTCGTCTGTGGAAATTACCTGGTCTATACGACGGACACGCAGCCCCTGATACGCAATCATCGCCATTGTTCAAGCTCCCTGGCAGAAGGGATCTCCCCTTTGATCGCTGCATGAGCGGCGACCAAGGGAGATGCGAGGTAAATTTCCGCAGATGCGTTACCCATACGCCCCAGAAAATTTCGATTCATGGTGGACAACACTCGATCACCAGCTGCAGGAATGCTGCCTTGGGTGCCCAAGCATGCGCTGCAGCCCGGCGGCGAAATGATGGCTCCCGCTCGAATCAACGCTTCGATGTAGCCGAGTTCGATAGCCTCAAGAAACACCTTCTTGGAACCCGGCGTCACAAGGCACTGAACACCCGCTTTTACCTTGCCCTGACTCAAAACAGACGCTGCTTGCGCGATATCGTCAAGACGGCCATTGGTACAAGTACCGATGAATACATAGTTGATGGCCGTACCCTTGCATTCATCAATAGGCACTACATCCTCAGGTGAGTTTGGTCTGGAAATCATGGGGGGTAGCCCTTCCACATCGACCTTCAATCGGCGCGGATCTCCCTCTGCTGGTGGATGGATCGGCCTGAGCATCCGCGACCGATTTTTTCCTGCCGGCAAGAAGGCACACTTTGCGCCGAGCTCAACCCCCAAGTTCGCAACTGTTGCACACGCATCAAGGCTCAGTTCATCGAACCAACCACCCATCCATTCAATGGATCGATAGAGAAAAGGCGACTGCCCATAGCGACCCAAAATATAGAACGCTACATCACGGGGGTGTGTATTTGAGCTGGGTGTTCCAATCACGTCTAACCAGACCGTACCGGGTACCCGAAGCCACACCTCTCCGGTCACCATGGCTGCGACACAGTCAGACGCCCCCATACCCAACGCCAAGCATTGATTGACCCCACCTGTGCAAGTGTGAGAGTCGGACCCAACCGTCAGAGAGCCTGGCTCGTACCAACCCTCTTCAAGGGCGACCACATGGCTTATGCCCTCTCCTGCTGCGTAAACCTTGACACCCAACCTTCTCGCAAATGCTTGTGCTTCACGCAGTCGTGCAGCAATTTCCTTGTCGGGAGCAATCACGGAGTGGTCAAAAAATATCGCAACACGCTCAGGATCAAAAACGCCGTGAAAGCCATACCGTTCAAACAACCTGCAGATTGTTGGGGAGTTGCCATCTTGAAGGTACACACGATCCACCTTCGCAGTAACCAGATCACCCTCGGTCACATGACCGAAATCCGAGTGACTGGCGATGATTTGCTCAACCATTGGAGCAGTCATGATGCAACTCCGACGAGCTTTTCAGCACCTCATATACCCTCTGCAACTGATCGGGGGTCACAGCTCCACGCTGTTCAATTGCTTTGGCCCGCACATTTGTCAGAGTCTCTGCGAGCAACCCTTCATCCACATCAACACCCCGTTCCTCAAGCACAAACTTTAGCAAGGCTCGTCCCGAATGCTTGCCAATCACATAGCGCCGGATCTGTCCTACTTCGTCCGGGGATATTGGCTCAAACGTTGTGGGATCCTTGAGCATTCCATTCACATGGATGCCGGACTCATGAGCGAAGACGTTGTCACCTACGATAGGCTGCCACGCTGGTATTCTCTGCCCACAAGCCGATGCCACACATTCAGCGAGACCTTTGAAGCACTGGGCATTCAATCCCGTATCACGGCCGTAAAGGTGTTTGAGGGCCATACTGACTTGCATAAGGTCTGGCATGCCTGCCCGCTCGCCCATGGCATTAACGCAGACATGAAAATAACGGGCCCCAGCCCTGAGGCCAGCGAGTGTATTGGCAACGCCCAAGCCAAAGTCGTTATGGCAGTGACATTGCAAATCAACCTTCGTCACGTTACCAATGGCCTCCACTCGACGGCCATATTCTTCAGGTCCCAGCATTCCGATGGTGTCGGATAGGCGCAGACGATCAGCCCCCGCATTGGTGACGGCTACAGCATACTGCTGAAGGAATGACAGCTCGGTCCTGCCAACATCCTCAGCGCTGATGGAAACAAATACGCCTCTATCTTTTGCGTATTTGACAAGCCCGGTGACGTTTTCTAGCAACCAAGCGCGATCTTTCCCAATGCTGGCGCTCAGATGATTATCGGATGTCGGCAGACCTATGTGCACCGCATTGAAACCCATGTCAATCGTGTGTTTGATATCGCTTATAACACCACGATTCCACCCCACCAACATCACTTCATCGCGACGTTCCAACATTCCACGAAGCGCATCCAGTTCTTCCCCCCCCATGGCAGGAATCCCGGGCTCCACCCACTTGACACCCGCTTCAATCAGGCGATCCAGGATTTGTAGTTTTTGAGCTTTAGAAAATGCCACACCCGGCGCTTGTTCACCGTCGCGCAACGTGGTGTCTTCAAGAACAATGTCATGCCTGATCATGATGATGCCTCAACGCATACCTCATTGAATGTTCATCATTGCGCTAACATTGTCTTATGCAGAAACGATTCAATCGCACATACAAAGTGCGGCACCTTCAACACAGGAAAGCCATCATCGGCGCGTCAATCGATAGACCAGTACAATCAAATATTCCTGAACAGCTCCCCATATCAATGACAAGAAGCTGAATGCCATGAAACATCGAAAGCTCCCATCCTTGATTGGACTCAGAGCCTTTGAAGCTGCTGCCAGACTGGGAAGAATGTCACTGGCTGCCGACGAACTCTGCGTGACACCCGGCGCTATAAGCCGCAGTATCCGCCACCTTGAAATGGAGATTGGAACAACCTTGTTCTGCGGGCCAAAGCACGCGCTCAGATTGACTCCTAGAGGGGCTTCGTTGGCTAACGACCTGTCCCTTTCATTTAGACACTTGGAGACAGCTGTCGAACCTTACTTCAACGAGGACTCTGGTCCTGTCTATGTTTCCTGCCTTAGCACCTTCGCCATGCGCTGGCTCATACCAAGACTTGCAGGCGTCCAACTTTCAGCACCACAGGTCAGTATTGAATTGAGCACTTCTGATCGAGCGATCAACTTTCAGAGAGAAACATATGACCTGGCCATTCGGATAACAGACAACCCGATCCCCGAGGATGCGTTGATTTCTGAACTATTCCCAGAATACGTTGGCCTTGTTGGATCACCAGAACTCCTCAACAAACACCACAGTTTAAATATGACGCCACCTGAGAGTTTCCCTCTTCTCGACGTTTTGAGCCGACCTCATCTCATTGATTTTTGGGCACAACAGAACAACACACAAAGCCCGGCGATAGCTTGCCGCTTTGAGCACTTCGGATACGCGATTGAAGCGGCGAAGGCAGGACTGGGCGTCTGCATAGCCCCTTGGCCATTAGTGATGGATGATCTTCGCAATGAACAACTGCTAGCCCCTTTGGGATTCATAGCCAGCGGCTATTCATACATTGCTGCGCGTAGAAATATACGCTCTCGAAAAGTCGAAAAGGTGTGTGAATGCATTCTAAGTGAAGCCCAGAAAACACCTGAGCCTTCCCACCGCAGGGCATAGGTACTCTATCTGCCTCACAAGACAACCAGTATCACTACGCCTGCCGACAGCACTACACAGCCCGCCAAGCGTCCGACACTCAGAGGCTCGCGCAGGATGATGATCGCCAGCAGCGCAGCAATCATCATCGACATCTCACGAACAGGGGCTACAACACTCAGCGCGGCCCCCATATCCAGTGCCGTCAGCACCAAAATGTAGGAGAGAGGCGACAATGCACCCACCAGCATGGCAAGCACCCAAAAGCCACGCATAGAGCAAACAGCTTGTTGAGGGTTGGACGCTATCCATGGCAACAGCATTCCCAGCCGCACAACATTCGCGGACCAATCAAGTACGACTGGTGCGATAGTCAATCCCTTGACACCAAATGCGTCAACAATACTATAGCCAGCGATGAATAGTCCCGTCGCGATGCCCCAACGAATACCAGTAAATAGCGGACGCTGCGCGTGAGCATCAATACGGCCCCTGGATGAGATCAGTGCGATTCCTAGCACAACTGCTGCCAAGCCCATCCACGTAGTGGAACCCGCCCCTTCTCCCATAAGCCAAACACCGCCTATCGTCGCAACTGCGGGCCCGGTCCCGCGTGCTACAGGATAGACAATCGACAGATCTGAGACTTGATAGCCCCTTTGCAGGCAAAGACTGTATCCCAAGTGCAGTAAACCACTTAGGACAATGCAGGCAGCCACAGCCCAGTCCCAGCGCAATGCGCCTTGCCAAATGATCCAACAGACCCATGGCCCGTAGAAAAGGCAGGCAAATGCTGTGTAAGCGCAGACGAAAGACGCCCCTACCTGTGCCGCCCGTTTGGCCAGCAAATTCCATGACGCATGAATGACCGCGGCCAGTACAACTAGAACTAATGAATACGACGACATAAAGCCCCCTGGAAACGAAAGCATGAAGAAGACACGACGTCTCCTCCCCTGGGCTTTTGTCCCTTGGGTGCAGCCATAGCTGAAGCCATGGTCTTCGCTACGCTCGGTCCAGACGGCCATCATTTGATGCCCGGAACCCTAGTAGCCACTCAGTCGATCCTTAAAAGATAGCAAAGCTTTTGCGCCCCATCATCTCTGAACGCCCGTTTGCATTAAAGGTGGCAGCTCTGGCACAAGATTTTGCGGCGGAAATATTCGCCCAGGTCGATTGCGGAAAGTTACCTAGTAAAACTCCTGCAATATCGTCTTGTGTCAGCACGATGGCTTCGTCGGCGGCATCGGGCGAGGTTTTAAACGCTCGGACTCCAGACGCTTGAGCCAAAGGCGAAGACGTTGCGCTCCCAGTAGAGTATTTTCACCCGGTTACGGGGGCGATTCAGAAAAAAAGTACCGGGTCGAATACCGCCACCTTGATATCCAACTCGACCAGGGCGGCAAGACCGTCGATGGATTTTCGAAAAACCACGGGCTTGGGATAGAGGTACACTTTTTCGACTTTGGCGTCGGGTCGCATCATGAGGTGCTGGCTCCAGAATGAGATAGGGAGCCCAGCATCGGACATCAGATTTCGACTTGGAATGTGGGGTTCTTGGAGCGCTTACAGAAAATCTGGCAGGCCAAGATGATCAACTGAATTTGACCTGACAGTCATGACCACAAATTCGGTAACTGTCAGATCAAGTCTGAACTTCTACATCGCCAACACCCTCAACAAGTCCTGACGGCTGATCTCACTGATAGAACACAGACCCAGTGAGGGCAATACGTCGTTGTCGAAGATACGGCGGATTTGAGACAGCGTACTTTGGCGCCCCTCCTTGAGCGTGAGCCCACGATGCTCGACCCAGCGATCGAACATGTCCAGGAAGGTGTTTGCTTGCGCCAGCCGATCAGCCTCACGGTTGCGCCGGCGCTGCAGCTGGGGATTGATCCCTTGGGCCAACAGCTTGCGCGCTTCATCCCGAAGCGAACGCGCCTCACGCAGAGTGATTTCGGGGTAGGTGCCGAGCGACATGCGTTTTTGCTGGCCCGCCCAACAGAAGCGGAAGTACCACGAACGCCCACCCGTCGCCGATACCGCTAACGACAGGGAGTCAACATCACCGATGGGTGTAGTCCTTGCCAATGGGCTTGGCATGCCGGACGGCACTATCCGTAAGAGCCATAGGTCTAGCCTCCTGAAGGTTGAGTTCAGGGCCAGATGTTCAGTGAATGGCTCGCAGGCTTCGCGCAACAATCCGATCTCGAAGGCTTCCCACAAATGGACTAATTTAGTCTAGATGTCCGTGGCTTTCGGTGGATGTTGGCGGAACGAAAAAAGACGCCTAAGCGTCTATTTTCAGTGACTTACAGACTTCCTTGGAACTCTGCAGATCAACAATTTGGAGCGGGAAACGAGACTCGAACTCGCGACCCCGACCTTGGCAAGGTCGTGCTCTACCAACTGAGCTATTCCCGCAATAATGGCGTCCCCTAGGGGACTCGAACCCCTGTTACCGCCGTGAAAGGGCGGTGTCCTAGGCCACTAGACGAAGGGGACGTTGCCCGAAACATACACTGTACGTTTCAGTGCCAACCGCACTAACCGAAGTTACCGCTCTGGCTTTTCACTCAACCTTGCCGAAGCAACGTTGCTGGGTGAAGCAAAAAAAACAGCCTTTCGGCTGATTTTTATGTCGTCTGAACTATGCGTAGCTCCAAACAACAAAATTTGGAGCGGGAAACGAGACTCGAACTCGCGACCCCGACCTTGGCAAGGTCGTGCTCTACCAACTGAGCTATTCCCGCAATAATGGCGTCCCCTAGG
>NZ_JBUZPJ010000021.1:0-31806 GCF_055406205.1 Pseudomonas sp. E315
TGGCTGTCTGAAAAACGCGATGTCTTCACGCAAAATTTCCTTGATCCGATCAGGAGAAAATTCTACTTCCAGCGAGTACTTTTTTCAGGGGGGATTACCCATGTTCTTGGTGTCCTAAGCCACTACCGAAATATTATTTCCACGCATTTTAACTGCCCGGTTTTGTCATATACCGGTCCTATTCACCCTGCGGTTCAGGGGGCTTACGTTGCTGCGGTTGAAGAGGTCGTACGTCAGGTACAGCCAACGCACGCCGCAGGAAGGATATGCATTGTGCTTGCGACACCAGGTGGTGTCGTGGAAGCAGTTGAGAAAATGGTTGAAGTAACACGACACCATTTCTCAGAAGTGTTTTTTGTCGTACCCACCGCAGCTATGTCAGCCGGCACCATTTTCTGCATGTCTGGCGACAAAATTTTCATGGACTACACCTCATCTCTAGGACCTATTGACCCTCAGGTTCCTCTATCAGACGGTCATCTCGTTCCTGCCCTCGGCTACATTGATAAGGTCAACGAATTGATCGACAAATCAGCGCAGGGCAAGCTCACTGACGCTGAATTTATGATGCTGCAGCGCCTTGATTTGGCAACGCTACGTAGATATGAGCAAGCCAGAGACCTATCGGTGAGCCTACTCAAGCAATGGCTCGTCAAATACAAATTCAAGGAGTGGGCACAACATTCCTCAACAAACCCTGGCCAGGCGGTAACCGATGAGGAAAAGGAGCAGCGCGCAGAGCAGATCGCTAAAGACCTGAGTGACAACAATCGCTGGCATTCTCACGGTCGCATGATTGGAATCAACACGCTGACCAGCGGTCTCAAATTGAAGATTGAGGACTATACGCAAGAAGCTGAGCTCAGGCAGAATCTGCGCGTCTATTCTGAGCTGCTCGCTGAACATGCTGAACGTCAGCAGTCATCGTTCATGCTTCACTACAATTAACCCAACGAGGAACGATAATGACTCTCGATAAGCGCACTGCGCAGGCTCTCTCAAAAGAAGCTGATCGCCGTTCCGGGCAAGACGTACAGCGATTGAATGAAATCAATGACAGATTCGAAAGACTGGTCAAAGCGGGTGCGGTTCAGCCTGAGCGATACAACATTGCTCCCATCAATCCAAGCTCGATGCTGAACGCCTACACGGTAGCCTGATTGGACAGGCAACGCTAAGAGCCCCGTCAAACGGGGCTTTTTTTGGGCTGAAAAGTCATACCGGTGGATAGTGCTGATTGTGCACATCACTGAAATATGATGTGCCACATCCCACCACTCGTCTGATTCTCAAGTCGAAGCCTGCGGAGTTTTCAGACACCTCTGCAGCTAGCTGAATTACGGAAGAAACGCGCCAGCAACTGGCACCATGTATCCCTAACAAAAACAAAAACAAAAACTAAAATTTCAATAAAATACAAGAATTTATAGATTCAGTTCAAATGCTGTGTACCAAATACTAAAAATGGCTTACCGCAAGGTAAGCCATTTTTTTATGCCTGAAGAAAAGCCCCCTCCCCGGCCCGTCTCCCCTGGCGGCCTTTTAAGAATCGTCTGATTAAAGCCTCACCCCCTGCTCGGTAACCTGAACTGGCTAAACCTGCTCCTGACCGACTCCACCAAGAATGGGTTGGACTCGAGCTTCATCCAGTTATCAGGACTCCACTATGAAACGCACCGCTCTGCTTATCGCGATGACGGCTTTGCCGGCAATCTCTTTTGCCGCCAGCCAAAACACCATCACTTTCAAGGGTCAGGTTTCTGATCAGACGTGCCAGGTTTCGGTGAACGGTAACTCCGGCAGCCCAATCGTGGTGCTGCCTACCGTCGCCTCCAGCGACCTGGCCACTGCGGGTCAATTTGCCGGTGAAACGCCGTTCACTATCGCGGTAACCGGTTGCACTGCACCGACCACTGGCGACTTGAACATCAAAACCACGTTCCTTGGCGCCGACGTTAACACTGGCGGCAACTTGGGCAACACCGGTACTGCGCAAAACGTTGCTATCCAACTGCTGGATGCCACTGGCGGTAACCCGATCGCATTGAGCGGCATGACGTCTGTTGACGGTCTGATTCTGAAGAAAGACGAAACCGCGACCAGCCACGATTTTGCGGCGCGCTACATCAGCACTGGCGCTGCAACGGCCGGTACCGTGTCTGCATCGGCTCAATACGCGCTCGATTACCTGTAAGCGCACTCTCAGACCTGCTGCCTTCGCCCCTCGCGAAGCGGCGGGTCCGCCTCTCGCTCGTTGTTATCAATACCCAGCCTTTCGGAAGGAGTTGGCCATGACCTGCCTGAAACGCTTAGCCCTGTGCGTGAGTGTGTTGATAGGTGCAACCATTGCTCAAAGTGCGCTGGCCAGTGTGGTCATGAGCGGTACTCGGGTGATCTACCCCGCCGCTGTGCGCGAGAAAGCCCTGCAACTCACCAGTCACGATGCTTACCCCAACCTGGTACAAATCTGGGTGGATAAAGGCAATCCTGCGTCCACACCGCAAACCGCTGACGCGCCCTTTATCGCCAGCCCGCAAATTTTTCGGATGAACCCAAAAGCCGGTCAAATCGTGCGTTTGGTGTACACCGGCAAAGACCTGCCGCAAGACCGTGAGTCGGTGTTCTTCATCAACTTCATGCAGATGCCCGCCCTTAAAGCCAGCGACATGGAAGCCAACAAACTGATGCTCACCGTGAGCAGCCGGATGAAGGTGTTCTATCGCCCGCAAAGCATCGCCGGCAACCCACAAGACATTGCTAAAAACATGACCTTCACGCTGCAAGGCAGTGGTTCGAACATGAGCGTGAGCGCCGAAAACAACAGCGGCTATCACGCAGTGGTGCGCGAGGCCAACCTGTTGGTGGGTGGCAAGTCGGTCAACGTAGTGAAGGCGGTAATGGTCGCGCCGTTTTCAAAAGCCCAATGGCCTGTGGCCGGGAGCGCTGCCAGCCACGGCGCAGATCAGTTGCGCCTGACGCTGGTGAACGATTACGGCGCAGACGTCACCACTGATTTGCCACTCCAGTAATCGGCCAATAATGGACATGACTGTCGCCCACTTTCTCCCCTGCCGGCCCCAAAACCGTGCCCCCCATAGCCGCTGGCTCTGGGCGATGCTGCTGGTGTCTTCATCGGTACTGTTCGATGGATTAACAGCGGACAGCGTGCAGGCTCAAACACCGGTCAATGCAGCGGCTGATGAATATCAGTTTGACGACAACATGATGTTCGGCGGCGGTTCACTGTCACGTTTTAATAAAATCAACGCCATCGACCCCGGCAGCTACACCGTCGATTTGTACCTCAACGATCGTTTTGTAGAGCGCGTGCCTGTGCAGTTCGTGGACACCGCCCAGGGCGATGTTCAGCCCTGTCTGCCGCGTGAGTTACTGATAGGCGCCGGGGTGTTGAACACTGCCATCAGCGACACACCCACCAGCGACTGCCAGTTGCTGAGCGACAGCGTTAAAGAGGCCAGCAGCCATTTTGACTTCGCTCAATTGCGCCTCGATATCAGCATGCCGCAAAGCCTGATGCTGCGCGTGCCCCGGGGGTTTGTATCCACACAAAGTCTGGACGCGGGCACCACCATCGGTTTTATCAACTACAGCGCCAACCAGTACCACGTGAGTCGCAACACTGGGGGCGCCAAAGACACCGACTCCAGCTATGTGTCGCTCAATAGCGGCTTGAACTTCGGCATGTGGCGCCTGCGCCAGCAAGCCTCTGTGCGTTATGACTCAGAACACGGCACCGACTGGAATGCCACGCGCACTTATGTGCAACGCGCGTTGCCAAGCCTGCGCAGTGAACTGACCGCAGGCGAAGGTTACACCTCGGGCCGGTTCTTCTCCGGGTTGGGTTTTCGCGGGGTGCAAATTGCCTCCGACGATCGCATGCTGCCCGAATCAGTACGCGGCTATGCGCCCACCGTGCGCGGCATCGCCAAGACCAACGCCAAGGTCACTGTGCGCCAAAACGGCAATGATATTTATGAAGCCACAGTGGCACCGGGGCCGTTTGAAATCAGCGATCTCTACGCCACCAACTACAACGGTGACCTTGATGTCACGGTGCAGGAAGCCGACGGCACCATCAGCCGCTTCAGCGTACCCTTCTCCGCCGTGCCTGAATCCTTGCGCCCCGGTACTTCGCGTTACAGTGCTGCGGTGGGTAAAACCAGCGATGTGGGTGACAACGACGTATTCGGCGAAGTCACCTATCAACGCGGCATGACCAACGACATCACGGCTAACACAGGTTTGCGTGTGGCCGAGGGTTATCAGGCTCTGGTGTTTGGTGGGGTGTACTCCAACTGGCTAGGAGCTTTTGGCCTGGACACCACCTATTCGCGTGCAGACATGCCGCAAGAAGGTCTGGTCGATGGCTGGATGGCACGCCTGTCCTACAGCCGCACGTTCGCGCCCACCAACACCAGCTTATCGATTGCGGGGTATCGCTACTCCACAGCTGGTTATCGGGATTTGGGCGATGTGTTGGGCGTGCGCGAGTCCCTGCGCAGCGGCGATACCTGGGAGTCCGCCAGTTACCTACAACGCTCGCGCTTTGAGATCTCGGTCAACCAGAGCCTCGAATCCTTTGGCTCGATTTATGTGTCGGGCTCCACTCAGGACTATCGCAACGGCCGCGAACGCGACACCCAACTGCAACTGGGCTACGCCAATACCCTGAGCAACTCCGTGAGCTTCAACGTATCGGTTTCTCGACAATCCACCGGCAGCTATCAACAAGGCCGCAATGGCAGCTATGACGGCCAAAGTAATAGCAACAACGTCAGCGGCGGCAGCTGGAACGCCTCCTCGCCGGGTTCCACGGAGACCGTCACCTTGCTCTCGGTGTCGTTCCCATTGGGTAGCCCGTCGAAGAACAACACGCCGACGCTGAGCAGTTCTATCAGCCACAGCGCCACTTATGGCGATGTGTATCAAACCTCGCTGTCCGGCACCGCAGGCGAAGACCAGACGCTGAGCTACGGTGTGGACGTGTCCCACGATGCCGAGCAAAAACAGAATACCTGGAGTGGCAACGTACAAAAACGCCTGCCTAAAACCAGCCTCGCACTGAGCGCGTCCAAAGGCGAAGACTACTGGCAAGCCTCGGGCAGCGCCCGTGGGGCGGTGGCTATTCACAGCGGCGGGGTGACCTTCGGCCCGTATTTGGGCGACACCTTTGCACTCGTTGAAGCCAAAGGCGCCAGCGGCGCAAAAGTCATGAACGGCCAAGGCGCCGCAATTGATGACGCGGGTTATGCGCTAGTGCCTTCGTTAACACCGTATCGCTACAACACCGTGGCTATTACCCCAGAAGGCATGAACCAAAAAACCGAACTCGACGATGGCCAGCGCCGCATTGCGCCGTATGCCGGTGCGGCAGTGAAAATCGAGTTCAAAACCCGCAGCGGTAACGCGCTGCTGGTCAAGGCGGTACTGGCAAACAATGAGGCCGTGCCTATGGGCTCTGACGTGCTGGATGAAAACGGCCACGTCATCGGCATGGTCGGTCAAGGCAGCCAAGCGTACCTGCGCAGCGAACAACCCAAAGGCACATTGACCCTGCGCTGGGGTGATCGCCCCGAAGACCAATGCGCTTTGCGCTATGACGTCACTGACCGAGACCTGGACCAGCCCCTGCTGCGCGTCACCAGCGAGTGCCATCCGCTCTAATCCTTCGGCTGTTGGCTAAGCCGGTGTCCGCTAATTTTTCACCTGAAAATCGAGGCCTTTTATGTTCACCTTACGCCCACGATTGAATCAGTTGCTGCTACTGCTGCTCACCCTCAGCGTGTTGCCTGCGGCCCACGCCAAATGCAAGCGGGTCTACAACGGCTACAACGTACTGGATGCTTATTCGTCGCAAATTACCTTTGGCCGAGTCAACCTCACCAGCACTTACCTGCAACCTGTGGGTGCAACCTTGGGTAGCACCATTGTGGACAGTGCAACGGCCCCGGGCTTGAACAGCGAAACCGTGCTCTGGGAGTGCGACCTCGCGGACAAAGACGAACTCTACGAGCTGTTTGCAACCAACGGCGATGACCGCGTGGGCGGTTATTGGGAAATTGGCAATGGTGCGGGCACCACAATCAATGATGGTTTACCCGGCTACTACGCCACTTACTTCCCCTATGTAGGCCTCAAACTGACCCACCTCAATTCAGGCAAGGTGTTCACGCGTTACTGGCAGCAAAGCAAAATCACCCAATACGACGTCGTGGGCACCAAACTGCAAATCAAGCCCAAGCACCTGAGCATGGTGCAGGCCGATTTGGTACGGGTTTCTAGCCTGCCGCCCAAATCAGGCAGCGGCAGCAACTATTGCGGTAGCCAGGCCGCCGCCAGTGGTAGCGGAACCTACAGCTATACCTGCACCCAGCCCAATGGGTATATCCAGTTTCAAGGCCCGGGCTACACGTCCGACAAGGTAGGGGCTGACTCCAACACCAGTTATTACTTCTGGGGGCATTACAACGGCATTGGTTTCGGCATGCGCAGCGCTGCTTCCATCAGCTATACCCCCACCTGCGTAGCACGTAACGTCACGCCATTAGTCACATTCGGGTCAATCACCGCCCAAGAGCTGAACGACAACATGACCCGCGAAAGTGATTTCAGCATTGAGATTGAATGCAGCGATCAAACGGTGTCCGGGGTGAGCAGCAACCAAACTGCCCTGGGGGTGCAAGTGTCTGCCGCCGCCTACGCCAAAGCCTCCGAGCTGGGCCTGCTGACGGGGTCTCAAGGGGTGACGCATTTGGTGTCCAACGGCTACGGCACTGACCCGTCCATTGCCACCGGGGTGGGGATTGCGCTGAGCAATAACGGTAAGTCGATGAACTTTGTCGGGCAGGACATTTCCGGCAGCGGTAATGCGGGTGGCTGGTATCCGGTCAAAGAAGGCGCCTCGCCCAATGGCAGCTCCGCGTCGGGCTACACCAACTACACGCAGACCCTCACCGCCATTCTTAAAGTCTTGCCTGGGCGCAAAGCCATTCCGGGCAAGGTTAATGCCACCGCCTACGTCCTTGTAAAGGTGCAGTAATTATGAAAACGAATATTTCGTTAACCCTGTCGCGACTGCTGGCTATCAGCCTAACCGTTGTCTTTACGATTGAGGCTAACGCTGGCGTCATGGCTTCACGGACTCGGGTTATTTATGAGCAAGGGCAAAACCAGCGCTCGCTAATGCTGGCTAATATCAACCCGTATCCGGTGGTGGTGCAAACTTGGGTCAATGATGGCGAAGACCAACAAGCGCCTGAAAAAAGCACCTCGCCGATGCTGGCCCTGCCCTCCGTGTTCCGCATGCAGCCGGGAGCGGTGCAGGGCCTGCGCATTGTGTACAACGGCGATGCTCTGCCCGGGGACCGAGAGTCGGTGTTTTGGCTCAATCTGTACGAAATTGCACCCAAGTCTGGCTCAACCCCAACCCCTGAAACCTCAGTGGCGTTGGCCATGAACACGCAGATGAAAATCTTTTATCGCCCTAAGGATCTGCCATCAAGCCCTGAAGACATGCACACAGCGCTGTCCTTTCGGCTGGAGCAAAAAAACGGGTTATGGTCGCTGATCGTGCGCAACCCTTCGCCTTACCATGCGTCGCTGGCGTCTTTGCGACTGATTGATAACGACAAAGAGATGCCCGTCCAGCAAACCCTGGACATGATGGCGCCACCGTTGGGCGAAAAACGCTATCGCTTCGCACCCGGCAGTCAGATTAAACCTGACGGGCTGAAAGTGAGTTTTACCTGGGTCGATGATGGCGGTCACTTCCAGACCTCCACCGCCCCGCTGCTCGCTCATTAAACACGCCGCGCTTTAGATCAGGTTCATGCTGATGCAGAAAGTCAGTAAAGCGTGGTCGTTTTCCACGTCCAACTTGCGCATGGCTGTGATTTTTTGCGTGCTCACGGTCTTCACACTGCGGTTCAAGGAGTGGGCAATGTCACGCACATTCATCCCCGATGCAAAGCGCCGCAGAACCTCGAACTCTTTGACAGACAAGCTGGCGATTCGCGCCTGCACTGCATCTGAACGCTCAACCACGCTGGCCGCGCCCTGCCCGGCCTTGCTGTGCCACTTTTCACCGTTGGACAGCGCATTCAGCGCCAGCGGAATTTCGTTCAGGTCACCGTTTTTCAGAATGATCCCGCCCACACCCAAGTCATAGAGCCGCGACAAAATCAGATTGTTCGTGAGCATGGTCAGCACCAGGATTTTCACCTCTGGAAAATACCGGATCAGGTACTCGATCAGCTTGACCCCGTCCCCATAGATCTCATCACCCGGCATGCTGTAGTCGGTGACGACGATAGCCGGCCGCAAGCGTTGCAGTTGCTCGATGAGTTCTGAGGAAGTCTGAGCCTGGCCCACGATTTCATAACGTTCATCACGCTCGATCAGCTCACTGACGCCCATCAATACAATCGGATGGTCATCGGCTAATACGATTTTTATTTTTGGCACAGGTACATCCCTGTCAAAAAAGCATTATCAAAAAGGTCGTTCAAGCGGTGAAGTGAGAAAAATATCAGACCGCCGCAACCGCAGACTTGATACGTGCCAACAGTGCCTGGAGTTCATGCTGCAAAGAAGCATCCAGTACATGGCCTTCCAGGCGTTGCTCAAGGTCGCCGCAATGTTGAGCCAGATCATGCGCCTGAACCACCGCCAATGCGCCACGAATACAGTGCAACCGTGCTTTAAGAGCGTCGCTGTCGCGGCTGACCAATGCCTGATTGGCTGTTTCAATATCGGCGCCCATCGTGCTGATAAACAAGTCACGCATTCTGGCAGAAACCACGATCGACTCTTGAGCGCCAGCGGGCATCACGACTGAGGGTACTGCTGTTGGCGCGTCGGCGAGCGGCGCGTCGCTCAGGGCTACGTCACAAGCCTTCACCAATTGGGTCCATAAGGTTTGCAGGGTCATGGGTTTGACCATGCGCGCGTTCATGCCCACGGCAATACAACGCTCAGCTTCTTCACGCATGGCATTGGCCGTCACACCAATGATCGGGATGTGCATGTCTTGCTGACGGATGGCGCTGGCCAGTTCGTAGCCATTCATGATCGGCATGTTCACGTCCGTCAGCACGGCGTCAAACGCATCTGGCGACCATAAACTCAGGGCTTCTTGACCGTGAGAAGCCAACACCACGCGGCACCCCAGCTCCTCCAGTTGCTCTTTGAGAATGGTCTGGTTAATCGGGTTGTCTTCGGCAACCAACACCCGCAATGCCAGTTTTTCGCGAGGCGCCGGAGTATGGCCGATGGCATGCGAAACACGCCCCTGTTGCGCCAGCATCACGGCGCGACCAATCCCGCGAATCATGTGCAAGCCAACCTGCCAACCATCGGCGGTGTACTCCGGCTGACCGGCTCCAGGCATCCCAATAACCCGTGCGCCGCTCCACTGCAGTGGCGCACTGCGCCCTGGCAACAAGTCGACCAGCACCGCGCCAGCCGACGCATTGATAACGCCTTGCGGCGCCACCAACGCATGCGCGCCCCAACGATTGAGCCACGCGCAGGTGGTTTCAGCCAACTCATTGACCGGGGCCCGCACATACACAGGTGTTGCTCGCAATTGCAGGTCGCTGATGCCAGACAACAAGCCATCAAGGATCGGCATGCTCAATATCAGGCTAAAACTGCTGCCCAGCCCCGGCTCACTGACCACCCGCAATTGCCCATCCATCAACTGGCTCAGGCGCTTGCAAATCGACAACCCTAAACCGGTGCCGCCCGAGGAATGGCCGTTGGCTACTTGATAAAAAGGCTCAAATAATCGCTGCTGCTGAGCCTGAGAAATCCCAAGGCCGGTGTCGGTGACTTGCCACTGTAAGGTCACGCGACCCTTGTCTTGTTGCAGCACTTTAAGGCGCAGCACCACACGCCCAAAGTCGGTGAATTTGATCGCATTGTTCAGCAAATTATTGAGGATCTGTCGGATTCGCGACTGATCGCCATCCAGTTGGTCTGGCACCTCAGCATCAATGCAGGCGTAGATTTGCAGCCCTTTGCTGTGTGCCGCTGCCGCGTAGGCATCCACCACCTCCTCGACCATATCCAGCGGGCAAAAACGCCCAGACTCCAGCGCCATTTGCCCGGACTCGATCTTGGACACGTCCAAAATATCGCTGATCAATTGCAACAAGGTCGAAGACGAACGAGCAATGGTGTTCAGGTAAACCCGCTGGCGGCTATCCAGTGTGGTCAGCTCCAATAACTCCAGAGTGCCGAGTACGCCATACAGCGGGGTGCGAATTTCGTGGCTCATGGTCGCTAAAAAAGTTGTTTTTGCCTGGCTCGCCTCTTCGGCCTGATGCTTGGCACGCGTCAATGCCGCAGCATCATCTCGGTGCCCCGTCACATCACTGAAGGCACACACAATAACGTCCTGCTCTTGATAGCGTGTGCTGCTGAAACTCACGTGCAGGTAACGCCCACCGACTTCAACGCAGGCCTCGCCCATGTCGGCGGGCTGTTCACGGATCAAGCGTGAGATGTACTGCGAATTGCCCAGCCAAGCTTGCGCCCGCTTGTTGGACAACAGCATTTGGTTGTCGGACTGGCGCACAACGCATAACCCGGTGGGCGCTGTGTCGATCACTGCGCGGCTGAAAACCTCACTCTCAATCACTCGCCGATGCGCCCGCTCGGCCGGGAGCACCACACGCAGTCGATACCAGCGGTTGATCAGCCAGCCGAGGTAAACACACAGCAGAGCCACGCCAAAAATACTCAATAACTGCCATCTGGCGTAATGAAGAAAGCTGTCGTAGGTAATGCGATACAACGCTGACCAACGCTCGCCCTGCTCACTGGAGACCTTGATTTCAAGCCCGCGCGAGGTCAAACGCATGCCATCAGAACCCAAGTTGCTGTTGCCCAAGTGCCCCAACAACACGACGCCCGAGGGCGCAACCAAGGTAATGTCATCAAATACCGGAGCGTCGAGGCCGGGCTGGGTATCGGTAAAACGGCGAACATTAATCAACGCCGCCAACAGAACTTCATGGTTATCGCCTTCAATATCGAGAAACTTGGCTGGAAGGTCGACTTTGATCAAAGCAAAAACTCTAGGGTTGCCCGCGCTGACGCTTTTCGTACTGGTCCAGTACACCTGCCCTTCCTGCCAGGACGCCTTATGCTCTTTTGACAGGGTTAACAGTTCCTCACTGGTCTGCAAATAAGACTCCAGACTCAAGATCGCCACGTGCCCGCGCCGGGCACCGATGGCAGGAACCGCCAAGGTAAATTCATGGTTGGGCGGCAACAGAAACAGTTGTGGCGAGGGGTACACCGAGCCCGACCAAAAACCACTGTAAAAGTTGGCCAAGTGCATGCCCAAAGAAAAAGCCGACTGGCCGACGCCGGGGCCAGTGAATTGATCGCTTTGCGCCACATTAAACGGGGTAGAAAACGAAAACTCCTTGCCCTCGAAGATCTTCATCCCGGTGCCGTGAAACACCAGAGTGCTTTGCAAAGGGGTCAGGTTCTTTTCCTTCACATCCTGGGTGTCTTTGACGGCACTGTTCACGCTGGTCAAAAAAAGACGGTTCTCATTGAGGCTTTCGACCAGCCGCGCGAAGTGGCTCTGAACCTTAAGCGATTCAACTTCCAGCAAGCGCTGCAACGCCCAAGCGCAAGTGCCCACCAACACCACGGCCACCCCGACCAAAATTAAGACGCCACGGTTCAATCGCATGGAACTCGAAGCGAGCTTGCCCAGTGAGGTGCTGTCGATGGTCATGGTGCTTCCTGTATTTCACGAGGTAGGCCAACGGCCCGGCTCGTAGCTTAGTCGAGCCTGCGCACTGGGTTGCTTAATAGCTGGCCTCTTTATCGGTGACTGCACGGCCTAGCAAATACCCGCGTCACATCAGTGAATACGCGGCGGAGCATCTTCATGTAAGAGATGCCCAAAGTGGCTAAATGATACTGCACGCGAGATTAGAAAACCCTGCACCCGGTCACAGTTGAGTTTGCGCAGCAAGGCCAGTTCCTCCTGGCTCTCAACCCCTTCTGCCACCACCTCCAGCCCAAGCTGGCGCCCAAGCGTCACGATACTGGCCAGCGCCGAGGCCAGATTGGGGTTTTCAACACACCCATGCACCAGCGCCCGATCTATCTTGAGTTCGGTGAAGGGCGTGGACACTAGATTGAAATACGAACTAAAACCCTGCCCAAAGTCATCCTGAGCCAAACCGAAGCCTTTCATGCGCAAACGGCAAGCGCCAGCGTAGTACTTGCTGATGTCTTGAGTGGTGGAGCATTCCATCAATTCAAAACCCAGTTTGGCGGGGGTGCCACCTTGTGCGCGAACGTAATCGTGCAGGGTGTCAGCCAAATCATCGTCATCCAGTAAGTGTGTTGGCAGGTTGATCGACACAGGAATGTCGTAGCCCTGACTGACCCACATCGCTTGTGCGGCGATGGTTTGTTTGATGAATAACATCAGCAGTTCTTTTTCCAGCCCCAGCTTCACCAGCGAGGGCAAAAAGTCGGCGGGCATCAAGAGCCCATGCTCAGGATGTACCCAGCGCGCCAACGCTTCGGCCGCCACAATATGCCCGTCATGCAACGATTTTTTGGGTTGAAACCAAGCCTGTAGCTCTCCCTTGAGCATGGCCTCACGAAGGGTTTCACGCTTGAGTCGCAAGGGCTCTCGCACCGAAGGCTTGTCACTTTTCATGAGCGTATCGAGATTACTCATCAAGCTACTGACTCCTGCGGGCACCACCGGTTTGGACAGTTGCCCAACCACTGTCAGCCCCATGCTTTGGGCCATGACACCGGCACTGACAATCATTCGTCGCGAGGCCGCGCTCATGATCGCCAACGCGGGTTTGGACGGTAACGTTGATAAGCGCTGAATCAGTTGGATACCGTCCATTTCGGGCATCAATAGATCGGTGAGCACTAAATCGAAGGCCTGTTTTTTCAAAAGTTCGTAGGCCTCATGACCATCGCGGGCGGCCTCGACACGGATATTGCCCTGATCACGGAACAAGTTAAGCAGGTATTCATGCTGGAACGGATGATCCTCAACAATCAGAACGCTATAGGACATGAGTCTTCCTCTCTGTTTGCTCAAGGCAGGTTAATAAAGCATTGAGCCCGAAGGGTTTAACCAGGCACTCGTCCATGCCGACCGCCAGGCAACGGGCACGTTCTTCATGCTGTGCGTTGGCAGTTGCACCCACGATGGGAACACGACAACCCAAAATGCGCAGTTGGGCAGCCAATTCATAGCCGTTCATGCGCGGCATGTTGACGTCAGTCAGCACCCGGTCAAACACCTGCTGACGCCAAAGCGCCAGCGCTTCCAGGCCATCCGACGCCAACTCCACCGTGCAACCCAACGCTTCGAGTTGGTCCTTGAGAATTAGCTGACTGATGGCGTTGTCTTCGGCCACTAACACATGCAGCCCCAATGGCGTGTACAGCTGGGTGCCGGGGTCGACTGGCCGGGCGTAAGGGCTTAGGCCCTGCGCCTGACTGACGGCACGCCGCAGATCCTGCAAATAGCTCAAGTTGACATGCCATTGCAGCGCCTCAAGTTCAGGCGGCGCAAAGCAGACATTTCCACAAGCCACCACCACTGGCCCGGGCCAATCCATTTCTAAACTGCGCTCGCATTCACCGGGGTGTAGCTCCACCAGCACCGCATGGCTGTCGCAGATATCCATGCCCGCCCGCAGCACCTGCGCCTTGGCTCCCCAACGGCGCAGCCAGCCACAGATGTTCTCAGTCATCTCAGGCATGGACGACACGACAAACACCGTCTCGGGCAACAACTCAACCACATCATCAAGGGTTGGGCTGCGACCCTGCTCAAGTGGCAGGCTTAAAGTAAAGCTGCTGCCCAAGCCCGGCTCACTGACCACGCGCATGCTGCCACTCATCAAGTACATCAACCGTTGGCAAATCGACAGGCCCAACCCTGTGCCCTTGATCACACCCGCTCGACTGCCGGTTTGGTAAAAAGGATCAAACAAAAAGGGCTGATCCTCCTGCGCAATACCCTGCCCCGTGTCGGTGACCTGCCACAGCACGGTAATGCGCTCATCGCTGCGTGACTCCACATTGACCCGCACCACCACTTGCCCACTCTCGGTGAACTTCACCGCATTGCTCAGCAGGTTGTTGAGAATCTGACGAATGCGTGTGCCATCGCCAATCAAGCGCTCCGGCAACTGCGGATCAATGTGGGCATAAAGTTGCAGGCCTTTGCTTTGCGCGGCCGCCGAATAGCCGTTGACCACCTCTTGAATCAAGTCCAGTGGCGCAAATTCGCTCACCTCCAAAACCAATTGCCCCGCTTCGATCTTGGACACGTCCAACACATCGCAAATCAATTGCAACAAGGTCGAGGAGGAATTTTGGGTGGCCTGCAAATATTCTTTTTGCCGCGGGCTCAACTGGGTGCGGCCCAATAATTCAAGCGTACCGAGCGCGCCATACAAAGGCGTGCGAATTTCATGGCTCATGGTCGCCAGAAACAGTGTTTTGGCTTCGTTGGCTTTGTCGGCCACTCGCTTGGCTTGCTCCAGCGCCATTTCAACCTGTTTGTGGGCGCTGATATCGCTGAACGCGCAGAGCAACACGTCTTCACCTTTGTAACGTGTGGCCACAAAGCGGATATGCAGATGACGGCCTGCAACTGAAAACTCATCGCAACGATGCTGCTCACCCCCCTCGTAAGCCTGTGCAATCCAGTCATGGCACAAGTGGTCACGCTCGCGCCCTTGACCCAGCCATTGCTGAGCCAGCGCGTTTTCCAGAACCACGGAGCCATTGGCGCGACGCAGCACGCACAACGCCATTGGAGCGGTCTGGATCACTGCCCGGCTGAAGGTTTCGCTTTCGATCAATGCTTGCTTGCGGTAAATGGCGGGCGTGATCAATTGACGCTCAATACGCCGTACCAACAGCCCCAAACCGATCGTACTGACCAGAGCCAAAAACAGCGTGATCAACAGTGGCTCGCGCAGGGCGATCAACAAGCGCCCGAACTCCATCGAGTAGATGACTTGCAAGTCCGCATAACCCAGCTGATTGCGCATGATCAAGTAGTCAGGCAAGAACCCGTCGCCAGTGAAGCCAAAATGCCGATCGTTTGATAAACCCTGCATGGCCCGCCTCAGGCCGGGGTTCAAGGCACTGGAAAAAATCTCTTCGCCTTGGGCATTGAGCACCACAAAGTCGCCTGCATGCTTGCGATCCATAGCCGCCGAGATATCGCGCCCTTCTATTTCCAGGCCCAACCAACCCGAAACGGGGTCGCGCTTATCGAGCAATGTGAACAAGTACAACGACGTGCTATCGGCAATGACCAAATTCGGCGTGGCGTTAAACCAGTACTCCCCCTTGACCGGCATGGGTGAACGCTCCAGCACCTTGAGTTGGCTCACGATGTCTTGGTCTATCGGCAATCGATGCCGCGCCGATTGTGTGAGGCGCTCGACGTGCCCCGTAGGCCCGGCTTTGACGTACAGCACATTGATTTGATGCTCATGCAAATAATTGAGCGCGCGATCCGTGAGCCACAACGTCCAGGCAGATGCGCCTTGGCCCAGAGCCAACGGTGTTTCGCCTGACAGAGCGGCAGGCGGCGAAACGCCATTGCGGCCAGAGGGTACGGCCGACAAACTCAGGTTTTTGAGGAGGATTTCATGGCCGGTAAAAAAGCGCTGAGCTTCAAGAATCGCCGCACTCATGTAGCCCCGACGCTGGGAGATCTCCCGTTCGAAGCTTGAGCTTAAATAGACATAGAATCCGCCGAACAACGACAGCAGCAGTGCGACGAAAAAAGAGCGCAGTAAAGTACGCGCTGCGATGGAGGTCGAGAACGAGGCATCAAGAGGACGGAAAAACTGTTTGAGCTTCATGCTGCCAGCCTAAGGAGCTGGCAGCGCTCAAAACATCAGATAATCCTTAAAAAAACGGTTCAGCCTTGTGCCCGTTTACGCCGGGCGAATTGCGCTCAAATCCATACGCCCATCTTTCAAAGGCGGGCACCAGTAGTAACCGCCATTGAGCGGGCGACTGAAGCGATAGAGCGCATCAGGAATGCCGTCTTCCAGGCCGCTCATGCGACGCAATTGGACTTCAAACGCATTCAAAGTACGACCGAAAGCCACAAACATCAGGCCAGATTTGCCGTTTTCAGTCCACGGCATGGAGCGGCGCACGATAAAGGCTTCAGGCGAAAAGCTCTCTTGCGCGGTGCGTTTGACGTGAGCCGAGATCGGCGCGTCGTCAAGTTCTTCGTTATCACTTTTACGGCGGCCCATGATGTTGTCTTGCTCGACAGACGGCAGCGCTGCAAAGCCGTTCAAATCATGCTCCCACTGCTGAATAGCGACAAAGCTGCCACCATCGAGCCCCGGGCCTGCATTGGAGACGATGGCTGCGTCGACCGCAGCCTCATCGACCGGGTTTTCGGTGCCGTCTTCATAACCGGTCAGGTCGCGGTCGGTGCCATAGCGAAAGCCTTCGGTTACTTGCAACAGGTGAAACGCCGGAGCCAGCGCCGTTTCGATGGCCTGGCTGCGGTGCAACAGCTCGCCGCGATCATCGCCCAACAACCACAGCCACAACGCGTGCTGGGTGGATGGGTTTTCGACCATCGAATTCAAGGCCGGGAACACACGCAAGCCTTGAACTTTGGCCCCCAATGCCAATACCAGCGGCGAACCCAGGCCCGCCACGACGCTGTTGCCATCCACCCACTGCGACAGAGCGTCGAGTGCAGCCGGCAATGCTTCTACTGACTTGAGGGCGAAAAACATATAGCGCGCCTGCGATGGCACGGGTTTGGCTAGGATGCCAGGCTGGTAGAGACTCATAGAAACTCCTATTGGAAAGCGCAGAGTTTACCCCTCACCAGCCCCTTTTCGGCCATGTGGGGTTATTTTTGTTCGTTCTCCCTGCGCCTGATCCAACCTTAAGTCGACAACTGATTGGCGAATTGCCCTACGGCATCCACCACTTTTTGCGCACCATCCTGAATTTCGACAATCACGGTGCCTGCCTCAGCCGCCAAAGACAGGCCCTCTTCAGCCTGGGACTTGCCTTCGGCCATCAAGGCCACTGCATCACGGGCCATGTCTTGGTTTTGACGAACCACGGTGATGATTTCTTCGGTGGCTTTGCTGGTGCGCGAGGCCAGTTGCCGAACCTCATCGGCAACCACGGCAAACCCTCGGCCTTGCTCGCCAGCGCGGGCAGCTTCAATGGCCGCGTTAAGCGCCAGCAGGTTGGTCTGCTCGGCAATCCCACTGATGGTTTTGACGATGCTGCCAATCACTTGCGACTGGTCATTGAGCGCTTCAATGCCCTCGCCCGCCTGCTGCATGTGCTTGGCCAGATCACGCATCACATCCACGGCCTGAGTCACGACTTTAGTGCCACGCTGGGCGCTGTTGTCGGTTTGCAGTGAGGTGCTGTAAGCAATGCTGGCCGCTTCGCAAACTGCCTGCTCTTGCTGGACTTGATCCGTAATGACAGTGGCGAACTTCACCACTTTATAGAGTTTGTTATTAGCGTCATGAACCGGGTTGTAAGACGCTTCAAGCCACACATCGCGGCCGTGACTGTCGACACGTTTAAACCGATCAGCCACAAATTCTCCTGCATTCAAACGCTTCCAGAACGCTTGGTACTCCGGGCTGTGTTGTTCTTCTTGGGTGCAAAACATGCGGTGATTCTTGCCCTGAATCTGCGCCAGGGTGTAACCCATACCCTTAAGAAAGCGATCGTTGGCTGTCAGCACTTCACCGTTGAGATTGAACTCAATCACCGCGGTTGAGCGCAGCAATGCACTCATCAGGTTTTCGTGGTCGCGTGACGCTTCAATGGTGCGCGTCAGATCACTGGAGAAAATCGAAAAGCGCTGAATACGCCCGCTGGAGTCACGCACCGGCTGCATAATCGAGCGCAGCCAAGCTTCCTGCCCGTTACCCCGAAGCAGTCTCACTGTGCCGCTGAAGTGCTCGCCCCGCGTCATCGCCACCTTGAAGCGCTGATGATGCTCATCCTTTTTCAGGTAATCAGGAACCAGCTCATCAATAGACCGCCCCAGTAACTGACTGCTCTGGTAGTGCATCTCTTGAGTGAAGTTGTGATTGACCGACTCGATGCACCCATTCGGGTCAAGGGTCAGGCAGAGCATTTCGCTCTCAAGGCTCTCTTTGATTTGTTGAATGGACGACAATTCTTCGCGAAGAGCCGACAGCTCCTGTTTCAAGCGTTTGTTAAACATGTGGCACCGAGAGGGTAGGAAGCGCGTGAAAGAGGCATCGGCTAAGTGCGCAGTTTCTAAAGCCCGCCAGACGGTCGGTGGTGAAAAATAATTTAGCCCCCCTACACATGACCCCCGTCATGGCGCCCTGCCGTGCAACACGCGAATAATCAGACTGAATTTTTTGCGCCGTGCGCACTCCCAAATACATCACAGGGAGTCATTTTTACGCTATGAATTCAGCCAAACTTTTCGTTATTGATTACACACTGCATGGCAGCCCCAAGTCGTTCATCATTCGCCTGCCTGCGCTGGACAACGCCAATGCGTGGCATTGGGCAAGTTGCGATGCCGGCGTAGGGCGGATCGGACGTTTTGGGCGAGAAGCGGTCAAAAAAACCACCCGCCCAGAAGCTGAAAAGCTGGGTATCGAAAACGTGACTTGGCGACGAGCGTGAGCTGAACCGGCCATGTTCTGCACTTATCTTGCGCACAACCCATCGGAAAACTCAGCCGATTGATTTACTGTGACTCGCTAGTCATACCCCCAGGCGCTTACGCTGAAGGTTACTGACGCCGACGTCATCATAATCATAAGAAACTGAGGTACTTTCCATGGCCGCTGAGATTGAATCCAGCCGTTATGCCCGCTTTGCCCTGCGCTGCTCGAATTGGGCCGAACGCTGGTTCCCCGATTCGTGGGTTTTCGCCGCCGTTGCCGTGATCACGGTGGCGCTGGCCACGATGTTGATGGGGGCCAAACCCACCGATGCCGCGATGGCCTTTGGTGACGGGTTCTGGAGCCTAATTCCATTCACCATGCAAATGGCCTTTGTGGTGATTGGCGGCTATGTGGTCGCCAGCTCGCCCCCGGCGGTGAAACTGATCGACAAACTGGCACAGGTTCCAAAGAACGGCCGCCAAGCGGTGTGTTGGGTGGCGCTGATTTCGATGGTCGCGTCTTTGCTCAACTGGGGGCTGTCGCTGGTGTTTGGTGGGTTGCTGGTAAGAGCGCTGGCGCGGCGCACTCATCTGCGCATGGACTATCGCGCAGCCGGTGCAGCCGCCTATTTGGGGCTGGGCGCAGTGTGGGCCTTGGGCTTGTCGTCGTCAGCCGCGCAATTGCAGGCCAACCCGGCCAGTTTGCCGCCGTCAATTCTGGCCATTACCGGGGTTATCCCGTTCACGGAAACCATCTTTTTGTGGCAATCCGGCGTATTACTGGCGGCATTGGTGGTGGTGTCGTTGATCGTCGCTTATGCGACCGCACCGGGGCCTGATTCTGCCCGTGACGCAGCCGCCTGCGGCATTGACCCAAGCTTCAGCATGCCCAAGCTGCCCCCGCGCACACGGCCCGGCGAATGGTTGGAATACAGCCCCTTGCTGACCATTTTGCTGGTGTTGCTGGCGGCAGGCTGGTTGTTTCATGAGTTTTCGACCAAGCCTGCAATCAGCGCTATTTCGGGGCTCAACACCTACAACTTTTTGTTCCTGATGCTCGGTGCGTTGCTGCATTGGCGCCCGCGCAGCTTTCTTAATGCCGTGGCCAGCGCCGTACCGACTACGACGGGGGTGATGATTCAGTTCCCGTTATACGGCTCGATTGCCGCCTTGATGACGGTGGTCAAAGGCACCGACGGGCAAACGCTGGCCCATCACATCTCGACGTTTTTTGTGCAGATCGCCTCCCACGACACCTATGCGCTGTTGATGGGCGTGTATTCGGCAATTTTGGGGTTTTTCATTCCATCGGGTGGCGGCAAGTGGATCATTGAAGCGCCTTACGTGATGCAAGTGGCCAATGATCTGGGGTATCACTTGGGTTGGGCAGTGCAGATTTATAACGCCGCCGAAGCACTGCCAAATCTGATTAACCCGTTTTACATGCTGCCGCTGTTGGGCGTGCTGGGGTTAAAGGCCCGGGACTTGATTGGCTTTTCGTTCGTACAGTTACTGGTGCACACGCCCCTGGTGCTGTTTTTGCTATGGGCGTTGGGTACCACGCTGACTTATGTGGCACCGATAATGCCGTAAACCTATAGGGGGCGAGCTGGCTCGCGAAGGCGTCACTCGGTGCATCAGATGTGCCGAGTGGCAGCATCGCGAGCCAGCTCGCTCCTACGTTAAGGTCGGCGTTAAACCGACTTAACCGGGCGTAAGCGGTATTGCGGCGGCAGTTGATCAAGACCGCTGATGGTGGTGTTCAGGCTTTTCCAGCGACCATCTTTAATGCCGTAAATGCAGCCATGCACTGACAAGCTCTGCCCGCGATGCCAAGCATTTTGCACAATGTTGGTGTGGCCCACGTTAGCCACTTGCTGGATCACGTTCAGCTCGCACAAGCGATCCACGCGCTCTTCTTCTGTTGGCAATTGCGCCAGCACTTCTCGGTTCTCGTAATACAGGTCACGTATCGAACGCAGCCAGCCGTCGATCAGGCCCAGTTGCTGGTCTTGCATTGAAGCCCGCACACCGCCACAGCCATAGTGACCTGTAACCAGAATATGTTTGACCTTCAACACATCGACGGCGTACTGGATCACTGACAGGCAGTTAAGGTCGGTGTGCAGCACAACATTGGCCACGTTGCGGTGTACGAACAAGTCGCCGGGCAGCATACCCACGATCTCGTTGGCGGGCACACGCGCATCCGAACAACCAATCCATAGGTATTCCGGCGCCTGCTGGCGAGCCAGTTTGGCGAAGAATTCGGGATCTTCCTGTTTGATCGCATCGGCCCAACGCTCGTTGTTATCAATCAGATCTTGTAGTTCGTTCATGCTGTGAAGCCTCAAGAGTTGATGCGCAACTTTGACTGCCGTCCATCGGTCGGGGTCACGTGGGCCAAGCCAAATCCAGTAGTCAGCCGGGTGGAATCTTCAAGCGTAGCTACAGTCCACCGTATTAAGCCCCCACTGCATGAGGAATTACCATGACCGATTCACGTCGCCCGTATGGGGCACAAGAACCTGCCGAGATTGACGATACCGAAGACCGCATGGGTTCGGTTGAGCCGCTGGACTTCGACGATGACGAAACCCACGAGCCCATCAGCGACTTGTTTACCGACGAGGAGCGCGCTAGACACATGGCCGGCCAGCCGGCTCGCAATGCAAGTTTGAGTGGTGCTGCCATGCCCGGCGATGAGTCTGGCGAAGATGATCTTGACCCTGAAATGTTGATTCCGGAAGACGGCGCACGCGATGCCAAAGAGGCCGCTGAAGGCCGTGGTGGCCCCGCAGATTGGGATTTGAGTGTGGTCGATGGACAAGAGATAGGCGGCGGTAACGGCCTGGATGAAGCGGAACTGGCAGACATTGACCCGGTGGGGCGCAAGTCAAAATAATGCGCCGCCTGTAGGAGCGAGCTTGCTCGCGAAACACCTGAATGCAGCGCAAGGTTTGGACGTTATCGCTAGCAGCTAGCGCGAGCAAGCTCGCGCCTACAGGAGTCTGCGCTCAATCAACCAGCGTACAGGCCATAACGACGGCATCTTCACGCCCACCCACTGCCGGGTAGTAATCACGGCGGCGGCCAATCTCATTGAAGCCGTAGCGCTCATACAACTTGAACGCAGCCGTGTTGCTGTCGCGCAGTTCAAGAAAGCACTCGCGGGCATCGTGCTGGTAAGCAATGGACATCAGGTGCTCAAGCAATTTGAGGCCCAGACCACGGCCTTGGCTTTCTGGCTTGACGGTGATGTTAAGCAAGTGCGCTTCATCAAGGATGATTTGCACCACGCCGTGGCCCACTTGCTGCTCACCTTCGAACATCAGCCAGATATGGTATTTGCCCAGCCCGTCCAGAAAAATGCCCCGCGTCCACGGGTGGCTGAAAGCGGCGTATTCAATTTTCAAGACGGCATCAAGATCCGCCTCGGTCATTGGGCGGAAGGTTACAGCGTCACTCATCAGTCGGTTTCCAGCGCGCCATCAGCTGGCGCATGGCTTGCCACACAGACGCTTTGCGTTGTGGCTCATCCATTAAGAGTTCCAGACCCGGCAGCGCCCATGCGCAGCCCAGCCCGTCGATTTCAAGCACACGGTTATAGGCTTCGGCATCCGCCTCACCCGCAAACCGCACAGCCGGCAAGCCCACCAACCACACACAAGCGCAGTCCACTTCTTCGAGGCGGGCCATCACAAAACCTTGTACGAACTCACGTGCAGCTTCGGGGCCTTGATCGACATTGCCACGACGCAGCAGCGGCCAGCGCACAGGTTCGCCGATAATTTGCGGGCTATCGGGCAGCCCCGCCGCGCGCAACATATCTTTTAACAACAAATAAGCCGGGTCGCGGCTCTGGAAGGCACCGCCTGTGGGTAACTCCACCAGTACCAGACAACGCCCGGCACGCAACAGCTGCAAGGCAAAACGCGGCGGTGGCAACTGCACAACCTTGGCTGGCGCGGGGAGAGACTCTGCCTCTACAGCTGGCTTGCTGGTGGCGCGTGGCGTGATCGAAGGCCGAGGCACTTCGATCTTCACCCGCTCTGCAGGCTTGCTTGCAGGTACAGTCGCTTTTACCGCAGGCCGTGTGATTTCAGGCAGTGCGGGCGGTTCTGGGAGCACCAGCAGTTCTGGCCGCGAAGGCGCGGCAAACGGCAAATCAGTGCGCGGTAACCAACTGACCACCTGCATGGCGGTCAAATAAGCGCGGCGGCGGGACTCGTTCAACAAGGGTCGGCCATCTGTGGATAACTAAAGATGCGCGATTCTACCGCCCTTCTGACCATCCCGCCCGCAGTTGATGGCTAAACGGTTGATTGCGCGAACTTAACCTCTGATCAGCAAGTGATGACGCAACCGCACGTTGCAGTACAATTGCCGCCTTTGACAGGCAATGGACCGGCCCACCCATGATCGAACCCAAGCGCGTTTTACGTGCCCTAGCCGAGCACTGGGCACTCCTTGAGCCGTTGTGTGAACACTTCGACCAAGGCACCTTGAGCCTGAGCGAACTGCGCTTGCAATTGGCAGCTCACCAACTGGACAGCACGCCGCAAGACATCACCACGGTGCTCGACACCTGGATCCGGCTAGACATTCTGGTGCCGGTCGCCAAAAGCCCGAACCGTTTCGAGCTCAATGCGCAAATTCATGACTTTCTGGCGTATTTAAGGCGTGAACACCGGCTGGGCCTGTGCCTGGAAATTGAAGCCTATCTGCGTCATTTGGAGCGTCTGGCCGGTTACATTCAGGACGCATTCGACATCCGCGACGGCAATGACTTGGCACGCCAACTGCGCCTGCTCGACATGCGGGTGCGCGATGTTTTGAAAAAACTCGCCAATGACGAGCAAGCGTTAGTTGCTGTTGCCGAACGCGCCAAAACCAGTGATCGACAAATCCCACTGCGCCAGCGTTATGCCGAAGTGTTGGCCACGTGGGACGAGTACGTTGAACCGATGATCCAGTTGGTTAATGCCGACGGCGCTTTTGAACAAGGCGTGCGCAAGGTTGAAAACGTGCTGTTGCGCATGCTCAGCGAACAGCAGCGCTTAGGGCACTTGGTCGATGACGATATGTTGCTGCGCACTCACGCGCGCATTCTCGAAATGCAGACCAGCGCTCAACTGACCTTGCGTCATGCCCGCGAACTGTTATTGCCGCTACGTGAAGAAGCTCGTCGTCACAACGCTGTAACCCGTGGCGCAGCACTGGCGCTGGCCGCCATCCGCCGTAAAGGTCTGGACGCAGTGCCACAGGCCTCAATGCCGATGTTTACCCGCCCGCAAAGCACCTTTTTGGGCAGCGCGAGTCAAGTCGAGGCGTATGTGTATGCGCTGGCGCGTTTTGAGCCTAAACCGGCACGCTTCCCCAAGGCGCATAAAGCCCACAGGGGTGAAACACCCAAAGCTCCGCGCACTGTTAAAGAAATGCTTGATCGGTGCAGCGATGCGCTGCCGATGCCGGACTTGATGAGCTGGCTACTGACTCAAGAGCCAAACGGCGATACCGACGAATTGCTGTACTGGTTTTCACGCCTGTCCCGCGAAAAGCGCTTTGTGCGCGAACGCCTTGAACGCCGTGATTATCACACCCACGAACATCTGGTCAGCCTGCGCTCTTTCGCTCTGCTTTCTCGCAGCGAAGACACGACCCAGACTTCTGCGAGCCTTCTGCATGAATCTTGATCTTTGTGAACTGTCCCAACTGGCGCCGATTTTTCGTGAGTTGTTCAAGGGGTATCACGTCAGCCGTCGCGACCCCGAGCTGTATGCACAGCTGTCCAATTTTCAGGATCAATACCGGGCGCTGTTCAAGGCGCTGGGCTTTGAGTTGGTGTGTGATACCCGCGGCTTTTATTACTTTGTACCGGACACCGCCACTGCACAGGTCAACAAGACCGCTCAGCGCTTGGCCCTGTTCACTTTCATCATTGTTGAGCACCTGGCCGATCAAGGCCGTGATCCGATTGCGGTGCTTGATGGCGGCAGTTTGGGCCGCGATGAACTGCCCGCGCTGCTCGATAAATACCGTGACCTGTTTGTACAAGCCGAGATCACCACTCACGAAGAGCTGGAAGAGAAGATCATGCGCCGCATGACTCAGCTCGGGTTTGCCAGTGAAGAGCCCGGCATTTATCGCTTTCTACCGCCTATGCACCGCTTCTTGGATGTCTGCCTGTCAGTGCAGCAAGACCGCGATTTGGCTGCCAGCCTGCACAGCGTTCTGCCGTTGCCAACGCCAGTGTTGATTGACGATGAAGACGTGCTGGCCGACTCGCTTGAAGAAGACGAAGAAGCTGCATTGGCTCGCGCTATTGCTGCCGAGCAACAGGAGATGGACGCATGAGCCAGGAACGCTACGGAATTCGCCGCTTTGCCTTGTTGAACACCGCGGGTTACAGCTTGGGGCTATTCCCGCTGGAACATCCGCTGTCGGTATATGGAGCAAACAACCTCGGCAAATCAGCTTCGATTAACGCGTTGCAGTTTCCGATTTTGGCACGCATGTCAGACATGAGCTTCGGCAAATACAGCCTCGAACAATCGCGACGGTTTTACTTTGCGTCGGACACCAGCTACATCCTCGTGGAAGTCTCCCTGCCCCACGGCCCACACGTCATTGGTGTGGTCGGGCGCGGCCCTGGCGGCGGCTTTGGTCACCAGTTCTTTGCCTACGCGGGCAAGCTGGATTTGGCCCATTACCAAAAAGATGACACGTGCCTGCGTCAAAAAGAGCTGTTCACTAACCTGGAACGCAACGGCCTGAAAGCTTACGAGCTTAAGCCTGATGAACTACGGCGCTTGTTGGTGGGCGGTCACACCTCGATTCCGCTGGACTTGACGCTGATCCCGCTACGTTCCACCAGTGAACAAAGCCTGAAAACCTTCCGGGCGCTGTTCATCAACCTGTTGCACATGCGCGAAATCACGGCGGCCAAGCTCAAGCAGTTGTTCCTTGATGCGTTCGAGCACAGCTTGCGCTCAGGCAGTGTCGATTACATTGCTGCGTGTGAAGAAGCCTTCCGCGATGTGCGACGCATGGAGCAGGACTACAACGCGCTGGTGGGGGCCGGGCCGTTGGTCGAGGCGCTGGCGGCTGGCGTTCGCCAACGTGATCTGCTGCGCGGCAAGCTGCATCGCTTGTCGCCCCTGCTCGACTCGTTGCTCGGCACTTGGCAGGACTATGCCGGTGCGCGCAAGGAAGAGTTGTTGATTCAGTCCGAGTATTACCGCAACGAACAAGACGTACTGCAAAACGATCAGCGCAGCAGCACTCAGGAGTTGATGCGCCTGGAGCGTGAGATCACAGGTATTCAGCGTTGGCTAGGTGAGTTGTCGGTGCTCAAGCATCGCTTCGCACTGGTTGACGATGTGAAGGTGTTAGAGCAGCAGTTGCTTGCGGCTAAAGATGCGCACGATGAGCTGGCCGGGGCCTTGGCGCAATCACGTCAATTCAGTGCTGAAGATTTGGATGAGCGTTTACGGGATCTGGAAAAACGCCTGAAATCGGTCAAACAGCAGCTCGACCACGCCGACAACAACAGTTATGCCCGCCTGCGCGAAGAGTTTTCTCAGCAAGATGTTGAGCGCTTGATGCGCTTGTTCAACAGTGCCTTGTTCAGCTTGCCGCTCGGTGAGCACGGGATTGCACTGGATGACAGTGATGCGTGGGTCAAGTCGCTGGAGTTGATCCTTGATGGTTTTAAAGGTGAGCGTTTTGAAGCGCCCGGCCTGTCCATTGATCTGAGCCATATCGAACCTCCAGCGCTACAGGCACTGGCTGACCGAGCAGCGTTGCGCGATCAAAAAGAGCGTTTGGAAAAAGAACTCAAGCAACTCAAAACCCAGCAGGCCGTGACCTCGGATCGCGCGGCGAGTAAGAGCGAAGCCGAAGCGCTGTATCAGCAAGTGTTGGATGCGCACAAAGCGCTGGAAGACTTCCGGCGCGCTCAAACCTTAAGCGCCGAAGAAGGCGAAAAACTTGAGCAACTGGCGCAAGCGGAAGCTGCACAAGACGAATTGAAACGCTCCAGCGATGCGTTCACTGAGCGCGTACAGCAACTGTCAGCCAAGTTGCAACTGGTAGGCCGGCACATCGCAGACATGGAAGCCAAGCAGCGCACGCTGGATGACAGCTTGCGCCGACGTCAGCTGTTGCCCGCTGATATGCCATTCGGTACGCCGTTCATGGACCCTGTCGATGACTCGATGGACAACCTGTTGCCGCTGCTCAACGACTATCAGGACAGTTGGCAAAGCTTGCTGCGCAGCGATGGTCAAATCGAGGCGTTGTACGCGCAGGTTCGGCTTAAAGGCGTGGCCAAGTTCGACAGCGAAGACGATATGGAGCGGCGCTTACAGTTGCTGATTAACGCCTACGCACACCGTACCGAAGAAGCGCTGACGCTGGGCAAGGCACGTCGTGCCGCCGTAACGGATATCGCTCGCACGCTGCGTAATATCCGTAGCGACTACGACAGCCTTGAACATCAATTGGCGCTGTTCAATCGCGAGATCAACAAGCGTCAAGTGTCGAACTTGCAGAGCTTTCGCATTGTGTTGGCGCCGAACAAAGAAGCGCTCAAGCACATCGATCAAATTATCCACAGCGCAGGCCAATACGAAGAAGGCGAAACGTTGTCGGTATTCGACCTCAGCCAAAGTGCCGAGCAAGACAACAAGAACGAAGAAGCCAAGGAGTATCTGGCGCGCCTGGTGGCAGCAAACCACAACCAATTGGGCCTCAAGGACCTGTTTGAGTTGGCGTTTGAGATCACTAAGGTCAACGGCCAGCCGGTGATTCATACCGACATTGATGGGGCTGCATCTAACGGCACGACCATGACGATCAAGGCGCTGACCAACATGTATTTGTTGCTGCACTTGATGGATCGCGAGCAAGCCGGACGCATTCGCCTGCCGTACTATTTGGACGAA
The DNA here is from genome assembly GCF_055406205.1 of Pseudomonas sp. E315. NCBI lineage: Bacteria > Pseudomonadati > Pseudomonadota > Gammaproteobacteria > Pseudomonadales > Pseudomonadaceae > Pseudomonas > Pseudomonas sp. E315. The sequence goes on from NZ_JBUZPJ010000021.1 coordinate 27,661, forward strand.
GCCGCGGATATCGACGAGAAAAACCAAACTGCACTGCTTGAAACCAGTTTGCAGTTGGGCTTTGTGCCGATTCTGGCGAGTGTAAAACCTCAGGTTTGCGCCCATGTGGCGATCGACCTTGAAGGCGGCAGCGGGCCAAACGGAATTTATATCGACGAAGACGACTGGAAGTACATCCGTCGCCATGACGACGTAAAGCCTGTGGCTGTTGTTTCGGAACAACTGCCAGAGCTGGATGAAGTCTGAGGTTAACCCCGTAAATGCAAAAGGCCGCGATCATTGATCGCGGCCTTTTTATTGGGGCGCTAGCTTACTTGCCTAGCTGAATTTTCGGTGCCCATTGCAGCCATTCGTCTTCGAACTTGTCGAACAACGGAAAGGTTTGCTCAGGTCGCGCCTGATTGCCCATTTTGTCGTCTGGCGTGGCGAAAGCGATACCGCCCTGAATGAGGGTTTCCAAGGATTCGGTTCGCACTGTCGCACCTTTAAACAGCCCGAAGTCCACGCCAAAACCGCTGCTGTTCCAGAAACGGCTACCGCTGCGCACCAAGGGTGCATAACGCGGTTCTATCAAAATGTGTACCAGCACGCGGTCAGCCGTATTACCCAGTTCATAGCCGGTAACTTTACCCACGGTGACTTCGCGGTAGGTCACAGGAACACCTTCCTTCAGCGATCCACGCCGCGCAGCGCTCAATACCAAACTCAGTCCAGCTTGAGGTATCACCGCGTCAGGGGCTTGGTCCAAGGCAACAAAACTGGTCTGCGGGCCTCGGTCTTTAGCAGCGGGCTGGACTTCAAGGTATTGGCCAGTCACTAATGTTTCGAGGTTGGCCGTCTTCATCAGGCCAAGCTCAGGTTTGACCACCCAAAACTGGCTGCCCACTCGCGCAATGCGCTCCGGCACCTCAGTGATACGGGCCTTGAGTAATACCGATTGCAGGTCGTCACTGAAGTCGACACTTTCGATCTTGCCCACATCCAAACCTTTAAAACGAATGGGCGTGCCTCTGCTCAGACCATCGGCACGCGCAACTTTAATCGTCACGGGCACACCTTGCTGCATCGCGGCATTGCGGTCGGTAAACAGACGGAAACGCGGAATACGTTTTTGTAGCGGTGCTTTGGCTTGTGGGGTTTCGAAAGCGATCCCTCCTGCCATCAGGCTTTGCAGGGATTCACTTTTGACCTGAATACCGCCCGTCAAACCGCCTGTCAGTGTGATGCCGCTGGCATTCCAGAAACGAGTCGAGGCGTTGACCAGGTTTTCGTATTCCTTCTCAATATGCACACCGATGACCAACTGCTTCTTGGTGGGCGAGAACTGGTAGCTCTGCACAGAACCTACTTTGACCTGTTTGTAGAGGATTGGACTGCCAACATCCAGTGACCCCAAGTTTTCGGTAAAGAGCACCATGTGCAGGCCCGGTGAGCGCAGATCCAGTGGCGGCGCTTTTGGTCGTGCGATGAACTCCCGCTCCGGCGTGCTGCCTTTGTCACCGGGACGGATAGCGATGTAGTTACCTTTGACCAAGGCCTCCAAGCCTGTAATACCGGCCAAAGAAATAGAAGGTTTAACTACCCAAAACTGAGTGCCTTGCACCAGGTAGTCTTCGGCTAACGGATCGAGGGTTAGTTCGGCGCTTGCACTGGTGAGGTCGGGGTCAACTTTTAGCCCCTTGAGGCTACCAACCTGAATGCCTTTGTACATGACCGGCGTTCGGCCCGCCTGCAGGCCTTCAAAGTCACTGAGTTTGACCTTGACCTTGATCCCCGCCTGCGCCGCATCGAAGTCCTCATAGAGACGGAATGGCAGGCTTGAATCCGTAGGCGGGCTGTCTTTGCGATTCTCGGGTGTAGCGAAGGCAATACCGCCGGCAACAATGCTGGCCAACGATTCACTTCGCAGTTTTACGCCTGACAGGTTGGCATCAATACTGATGCCACTGGCATTCCAAAACCGCGTGTGTTTGCGCACCAGGTTGGCGTAAGTCGGCTCGATAAAAACTTTAATCTCAACGGTGCTTTGGTCTTCTGAGAGCACGTAGCTTTTGATCTGCCCGACCTGAATCTGCTTGTAGAACACCGGGCTGCCACGGTTCAACGAACCTAGACGCTCGGCCTTGAGCGTCAGATGCAAGCCAGGTTTAGCATCAGACAGCGGCGGCTCTTGCGACAGCGCTTTAAATTTGCGCGTAGGCTCCCCGTCGGCAGGGCTGACGGCAATGTAGTTACCTGATACCAAGGTCTCAAGGCCCGTGATACCGGCCAACGTAACGCTTGGTTTAACCAGCCAAAAACGGGTGTTGGTCTTGAGGTATTGTTCAACATCCTTATCCATCTCAACCTTGGCAATCACCCCCTTGTTCGGGCCGTCTTCATCCAGGGTCAAGGTTTTGACCTTGCCCACGGGCATGCCTTTGTAAACCACCTCAGTTTTGTTGGCGACGATGCCTTCGCCACTTTCGAAGCGCACCTGAATATCAATCCCGGTTTGGCTATAGGCTCGCCATCCCAACCAGCCACCGATAACCAAGGCTATGAGTGGCAGAATCCAGATGGCCGACCAATTGGAGGCTGGGCGAGTTTTAGCAGTTGGCAAGTCACTCATGGTCGTCGTCCGACTCCGTGTTATCCCAAATCAGTCGGGGATCAAAAGTTAAAGCTGCAAGCATCGTTAATACCACCACACTGGCAAAGGCCACCGCGCCAAGATTGGCCTCTACGCTGGCTATTCGTCCGAAGTTCACCACGGCCACCAAAATGGCAATGACAAAAATATCCAACATTGACCATCGGCCAATGAACTCGATGAAACGGTACATGATGATGCGCTGGCGAGCTGAAAGTGGTTGGTGGCGCTGTACCGAAAACAATAGCAAGGCAAGGCCGACCAGTTTGAAGGTAGGCACCAAAATACTGGCCACGAACACCACAGCGGCAATCGGAATCATCCCGTGCTGCACGAGTTCGATTACCCCGGCCATGATGGTGCTTGGTGCGCCTTGGCCTAATGAGTTGACGGTCATGATTGGCAGTAAGTTGGCCGGGATGTAGAGAATGGCTGACGTCAGCAACAAGGCCCAAGTGCGCATCAGGCTATCGGGGCGACGGGCGTGAACTAATGCTCCGCAGCGGGTACAGGTTTGCTCATCCGTTTCGGGATTTTGCTTGTTCAGCTCATGACACTCGCCACAGATCAAAATGCCTGCATCAATCGCCCGCATGAAGATCCTCCCCGGATAAAGCCTGCCAAATCTGATGAGGCGACATCACAATCTCTAGCCAGATTTGGACCAGTAATAAGCTGACGAAACAGATCAAACCCAGTCCAAGGCTGAGTTCGGCCAAGTCGGACAACTTCACGATCGCGACCAAGACGCCCATGAAGTACACCTCAAGCATGCCCCATTCACGTAGATGGTGATAAATACGGTAGATGAGCAGACCGTAGCTGCGACCTATGTCCCAGCGGATGCTTAACAACACAGTCAGTTGGCAGAGCAATTTGACCAGCGGAATACCCATGCTGCACAAAAACACCACGACAGCGATACCTTGCATGCCGGTGTTGAACAAGCCGAGCACACCGCTCCAGACAGTATCTTGCGATGCCTGGCCCAATAGATTGAGTTGCATGATGGGCAAAAAGTTCGCCGGTATGTAAAGCAGCAACGCGGCAATGACAAGCGCCAGGCTGCGTTCGACGACCTTGTGCCGGTTAGCATAAAGTTCATAACCGCAGCGCGGGCATTGGGCTTTTTCACCAAGGGCGAGATGCGGCTTACGCATCAAAAGATCGCACTCATGGCAAGCCACTAACTCGTCCAGCGGTAATTCTGACACCTTAGGGGCGTCTACCGGATCTGGCATATAAGGCGTCTCGGGCTCGAAAATGACTGCGCCTATTCTAGTGCGCGGACTACAAAATAACTGCGCCTATTTGTAGGACTTTAGCCACGAACTAAATAGCACACGGGATGGAAGTGGCGCTGTATCAGGGTTGAAGAAGAACAGGTGTCGCTTTAACGCTGGCGACTAGTCTGGTTTTTTCTTGCCCCAAAAACAAACCCCCTGTCTGCGCGAGCAGACAGGGGGTTTGGAATTTAATCTTGACGATGACCTACTCTCACATGGGGAAACCCC
>NZ_JBUZPJ010000022.1:0-31053 GCF_055406205.1 Pseudomonas sp. E315
GACAATCTCTTGGGCGTTCACTTGCGTTCCCCCGAGCGCTGAATGACAGAGGAAGTGTAGCCAAGACCGCAGAAAAGTTATTTCGAGAACAGCACACTATGAGCCTCCGACATTTAGGAGGCAATGCCGGTGCAATCACTTCCTGGCAATTGCCGATTACAACATCACCAACCGATTCGGTAATTGGTTACGTGGCTGGGTTCTGGGCACGTGTTGTGCGAGCAATTGAGCGCAAGCATCAATGCAGGCGATAAAGCCTTCAGCGGTATGACCCAGCGCTACACGGCGCGTGAAGTCGCTGACGATAGTGCCCCATTCGCTGTCATCCAGATGCTGTGAAATACCCTCATCCACTAAGATCTCGACATAACGCTCAGCCTCACTGACAAAAATCAGTACGCCGGTACGGCCTTGGGTGTGGTGCAATTTTTGCTCAAGAAACTGACGCCGCGCCAGGTTACTGGCACGCCAATGCCGCACACGGGGTGGGATCAGGCGGGTGGTGATCGCAGGTATGCGAAAGATCAGACTGAGAAACACAAAGCTCGCCCATTGCAGCATCAGCAAGGAATAAATCTGCAAGCCGCCCATCAAAAAGTGCACCAGTGCTGGCACCAGCAAGGCGATCAGGCTGGCCCACAGCAGTGGGATGTAGCTGTAGTCATCCGCACGCGGTGCTAGCACGGTGACAATTTCGGCGTCGGTGTGCTGTTCGGCACGGGCCACCGCGTCAGCGACCTGTTGTTGTTGCTGTTGCGTCAATAAAGCCATGGGTATAAATGCTCGTTGAGTGAGTTGAATTACCAGCCGCCAGACGCTCCACCGCCGCCAAAGCTGCCGCCACCGCCGCGAAAACCTCCACCGCCTCCCCCGCCGCCGAAACCACCGCCGCCAAATCCACCAGAGCGTGAACCACCGCCACCGCCCGCGTTGCAGATGCCATAGAACTGGCAAGCAGCAACCACCAGCACGAACAACACAAACAGCAGCAAGACCACGCCGGGGTGTTCGGCCACAAAATCGCTGCCGTCACCCTGCCCCGTTGCATAGGATGCTTGAGCCAAGGGATCGCCACCGAGCACTTGCAGTATGGCGCCCACACCATCGCTGATCCCTTGGCTGAAGTTGCCCGATTTGAATGCCGGGGTGATCACTTGATTGATGATCACTGAAGACTGCGCGTCAGTCAGACGGTCTTCCAGGCCATAGCCGACCTCAATCCGCAGTTTGCGATCATCACGTGCAACGATCAGTAAGGCACCGTTGTTTTGATCTTTTTGCCCGATACCCCACGCGCGGCCCAATTGGTAACCGAAATCTTCAATGGTGGTGCCTTGCAAGTCCGGCACGGTAACCACCACCACTTGCTCACCCGTGGCTTTTTCGTGAGCGGCCAGGGTTTGGCTTAATTGCTGTTGCGTAGCGGGATCGAGCATCTGCCCGTCATCCACAACGCGCCCACTCAGCGTGGGAAAGGTCAACGCCTGAGCGGTGGCTATAAATAGCCAAAGCAACAGGCCAAGCCCCAATTTTGATACGCGCATCAGCACCTCGGGAGTTGAAACGTGGGCCTTGTAGTCGCTGTCGTAGGCTGCAATGACGTTATTAAAGACCCTTCGATCCTTCTCACAGCCTTCGGCTGCGACTACAAAGCCTTGGGTTGATGTTTAAAACTTCACTTCAGGTGCTTTGTCAGCATCCGGGCTGGTGGCTTCAAACGTCGGGCGAATCGGCAAGTCGCTGTACATCACGGCATGCCACAGACGACCCGGGAAGGTGCGGATCTCGGTGTTGTAGCGTTCAACCGCAAGGATGAAATCGCGACGCGCCACGCTGATACGGTTTTCTGTGCCTTCAAGCTGCGATTGCAGCGACAGGAAATTCTGGTTTGATTTCAGATCCGGGTAACGCTCAGACACCACCATCAAGCGACTCAACGCCCCTGTCAGCTGGTTTTGTGCTTCCTGAAACTGTTTGAGTTTTTCCGGGTTGTTCAAGGTGCTGGCATCGACTTGAATCGACGTGGCCTTGGCCCGCGCTTCAATTACCGCGGTCAGTGTTGCCTGCTCTTGCTTGGCCGCGCCCTTGACCGTCTCAACCAGATTGGGAATCAAGTCCGAGCGACGCTGGTATTGGTTCTGCACTTGCGACCATGCCGCCTTGACCTGCTCGTCGAGCGTGGGGATGGTGTTGATTCCGCACCCTGCGAGCACACTGCTCAGGGCTAGCAGCGCGATGACTTTCCATCCCACGATTTTTGCGCTTTTTATCTGCATACGTCTGACGCTCCAAATTAACCCGCTTACGTGCATAGACCACATGCACGGCTCAAAAACTCCCACCTGCCACTCAATATCTTGGGCCAACACTGGATTGCGCATGGCGAATCAGCTAAAAGACTGCCTTCCATGTGGGATTGCTTAGTTAAAGATAGGGCAAATTTTTAATTAAGCCGTCTGCACATCCAACCTGGGGGCTGTACGAAATGCTTTCGAGCCTGTTTGCAACGCCGTAAAACCGAGCGCAGATACATTTCGTACAGAGCCTTGAACAACGATCGCTTCGAATGCGCGGGTTTACCCTCGCTTTAAGTGAGCGGCTGCGTAGAAGAACTTAATGAAAACTCTGTGTTTGCTGGGCATCGCCCTCAGCCTGGCCAGTCAATCCGTGTTGGCCCAAACGCCAACAACGGTACTGCCACCTAAAGATGTGTTTGTCGCCAATTTGCTCAAGCAAATGACCGTCGATGAAAAGATCGGCCAGCTGCGCCTGATCAGTATCGGCCCAGAAATGCCTCGCGAGATGATTCGCAAAGAGATCGCCGCAGGCCGCATCGGTGGAACGTTTAACTCGATTACTCGAGACGAAAACCGCCCGATGCAGGACGCCGCTCAACGCAGCCGCCTGAAGATCCCGATGTTTTTTGCCTATGACGTGATTCACGGCCATCGCACCATTTTCCCGATCAGCCTGGGGTTGGCGTCCAGTTGGGATATGGATGCTATCGCCTTGAGCGGTCGCGTAGCGGCCAAAGAGGCCAGCGCCGACAGTATCGACCTGACATTTGCACCAATGGTGGACATCGCCCGCGACCCTCGCTGGGGTAGGACCTCCGAAGGCTTTGGTGAAGACACCTATTTAGTGTCGCGTATCGCCAAAGTCATGGTGCAAGCGTATCAAGGCGCGTCGCCGGCCCTGCCCGGCAACATCATGGCCAGTGTTAAACACTTCGCCTTGTATGGCGCCGTAGAAGGCGGGCGAGACTACAACACCGTCGACATGAGCCCGGTGCGCATGTTTCAGGATTACCTGCCGCCCTACCGCGCCGCTATTGAGGCCGGTGCGGGCGGAGTCATGGTCGCGTTGAACTCAATCAATGGCGTGCCCGCCACTTCCAACATGTGGCTGATGCAAGACCTGCTGCGCAAGGATTGGGGCTTTAAAGGGGTCGCGGTCAGTGACCACGGCGCGATTATCGAGCTCATCCGCCACGGCGTCGCCAAAGATGATCGTGAGGCCGCCAAGCTGGCGATAAAAGCCGGCATCGACATGAGCATGAATGACTCGGTTTACGGCGAGCAATTGCCAGACCTCATCAAGTCTGGCGAAGTGCCGCTAAGTGATCTGGACAACGCGGTGCGCGAGGTGCTCGGCGCTAAATACGATATGGGCCTTTTTGCAGACCCGTACCTGCGAATCGGCAAGGCGCAAGATGATCCCGCCGACACCAATGCCGAAAGCCGACTGCACCGCGCTGAAGCCCGTGAAGTGGCACGTAAAAGTCTGGTGTTGTTAAAAAACCAGTCCCAAACGCTGCCGCTGAACAAGCAGGCGCGCATTGCTTTGGTTGGCCCGCTGGCCAAAGCTCCAATCGACATGATGGGCAGTTGGGCCGCTGCCGGTGTGCCTGCGCAATCGGTCACCGTGTATGACGGCATGCGCAATGCCCTCGGCCAACAAGGCACGTTGATGTATGCCCGTGGCGCCAACATCACCGACGATCAGAAAATCGTCGATTACCTTAACTTCCTCAATTTCGACGCCCCAGAAGTGGTCAACGACCCGCGCCCGGCGCAGGTGATGATTGATGAAGCGGTAAAAGCGGCGCAACAAGCCGATGTAGTAGTCGCAGTTGTGGGTGAGTCGCGGGGTATGTCCCACGAATCGTCTAGCCGTACCCATCTCGACATTCCCGCCAGCCAGCGCGCACTGATCAGCGCTCTGAAGGCCACCGGCAAACCTTTGGTGCTGGTGCTGATGAATGGCCGCCCGCTGTCAATCGACGTGCAACAGCAGCAAGCTGATGCCGTGCTGGAAACCTGGTTCAGCGGCACCGAAGGCGGCAATGCCATCGCTGACGTGCTATTTGGCGACTACAACCCCTCAGGCAAACTGCCGATTACCTTCCCACGTTCTGTAGGGCAGATCCCTACCTATTACAGTCACCTGAGCATTGGCCGCCCTTTCACACCGGGCAAGCCGGGCAACTACACTTCACAGTATTTTGACGAACCGAACACCGCGCTCTATCCGTTCGGCTACGGCCTGAGTTACACCGACTTCAGCCTGTCCGCTGTGAGCCTGTCCGCCAAAACCTTAAAACCCGGCGCCACCTTGACTGCCAGCGTGACGCTGAAAAATACCGGCAAGCGCGAGGGCGAAACAGTTGTGCAGCTGTACATTCGGGACGTCGCCGCGTCCATGAGTCGTCCGGTCAAAGAGCTGAAAAACTTCCAAAAGGTCATGCTCAAGGCGGGCGAGCAAAAAGTTGTTCAGTTCACCCTCGATGAAAACGACTTGAAGTTTTACAACAGCCAGCTCAAATACGCCGCAGAGCCGGGCGAATTTAACGTGCAGATTGGTCTGGATTCGCAAAACGTGCAGCAAAACAGCTTCGAGCTGCTGTAATTTCGCTCAATTGCCGCAAAGGCCCTGAGTGGCCTTTGCGACACGTCTTCATGCCAATATCTGCTTGACCTTTCCTATCTTTGCGCCCGCTCGAAAATGCGTTCGGACAGCGCTGTTTTTTGTGGTAGGGTTCGCGCCCTTAAAATTCTGTACAGACAGCGTAATCCTGCAAAATTTGGTGACAAACGGTCTGACGCAGAGCCCGTGCGGCCTACGCCGTTTTTTAAGCTTTCATACACAAACTAGCCACGGATTCAAGCGAAGATCCCACGTTGCACAAGGCCGCCAAAACACATATCTTGTATAAATTCTGCTTATGGACACCATATATGGGGTTTTAAGCAAAAAAACCAAACACAACTCAGTTAGGAATTTCAAGTTCTTTTCTAACGCCAGTTTGGTTGACAAAAACGTTTTTTAAACACTCCAACCGCCCATGCGGCTGGATGACGGTTTCCGGTCTAAAAGCACGAAAACGGTCCGGATGTTGCAGCGCCCAAGGCATGGCTGCCATCCATTTGGAACACAGTTTCTGGTAGTACGTTGAAACCCAGGACTTCGCAGGAAGCGGCCAAAAAACCCCTTCTGTACCTTCGAGGTCTGTATACCGAGTCAAGCCCGGTTGTAGCGCTTCGGATGGAACGGTGGGCACCTTTTTAAGGCGCCCAAACAAACATAGAGAATGTGGAGACACCCCCCCATGCAAACCGACACAACTCGCGAGAATTCGCAGGGTTCTGATTCAAATCTGGATCTAGCTGCGACCGCGCCTGGCCAATTGCGCGTGATCAAGCGTAACGGGACTGTTGTTCCTTACACCGATGACAAGATCACCGTCGCCATCACCAAAGCGTTTCTCGCAGTTGAAGGCGGCAATGCTGCCGCCTCGTCACGCATTCATGACACTGTTGCGCGCCTGACCGAACAAGTCAGCGCCACGTTCAAGCGTCGCATGCCTTCGGGCGGCACAATCCACATCGAAGAAATCCAGGACCAGGTTGAACTGGCCCTGATGCGTGCCGGTGAGCAAAAAGTCGCTCGCGACTACGTGATCTACCGTGACTCGCGCGCCAAAGAACGCGCCACTCGCGCACCTGCTGAAGACGCAGTACAAGCTCACCCATCGATCCGCATCACCCGCGCCGACGGCACTTTCGCGCCGCTGGACATGGGCCGCCTGAACACCATCGTGACCGAGGCCTGCGAAGGTCTGGCCGAAGTCGATGGCGACCTGATCCAACGCGAAACCCTGAAAAACCTCTACGACGGCGTAGCCCTGAGCGACGTCAACACCGCCCTGGTGATGACTGCCCGCACCCTGGTAGAGCGCGAGCCTAACTACTCGTTCGTAACCGCTCGCCTGCTGATGGACACCTTGCGTGCCGAAGGCTTGAGCTTCCTCAACGTGGCAGACAGCGCAACGCACCACGAAATGGCCGACCTGTACGCCAAGGCACTGCCTGCGTACATCGCCAAGGGTATCGAGTTCGACCTGCTGAACCCGACGCTGGCAACCTTCGACCTGGAAAAACTGGGCAAGGCAATCAACCACGAGCGCGATCAGCAGTTCACCTACCTGGGCCTGCAAACCCTGTACGACCGTTACTTCATCCACAAGGATGGCGTGCGTTTTGAACTGCCGCAGATCTTCTTCATGCGCGTGGCCATGGGCCTGGCGATCGAAGAGAAGCAAAAAGAAGACCGTGCCATTGAGTTCTACAACCTGTTGTCGTCTTTCGACTACATGTCGTCGACCCCAACCCTGTTCAACGCCGGTACTCAGCGCCCGCAGCTGTCCAGCTGCTACCTGACCACCGTGCCGGATGACCTGTCGGGCATCTACCACGCGATTCACGACAACGCCATGCTGTCCAAATTCGCAGGCGGCCTGGGCAACGACTGGACGCCAGTACGTGCATTGGGTTCGTGGATCAAAGGCACCAACGGCAAATCCCAGGGCGTTGTTCCGTTCCTCAAAGTCGTGAACGACACCGCTGTTGCTGTTAACCAGGGCGGCAAGCGCAAAGGTGCTGTATGTGCTTACCTTGAAACCTGGCACATGGACATCGAAGAGTTCATCGAGCTGCGCAAAAACACTGGTGATGATCGTCGTCGTACCCACGACATGAACACCGCCAACTGGATCCCTGACCTGTTCATGAAGCGCGTCTTCGATGACGGCCCGTGGACCCTGTTCTCGCCATCCGAAGTACCGGATCTGCACGACCTGACCGGCAAGGCCTTCGAAGAGCGTTACGAGTACTACGAAGCACTGTCCCAGTACCCGGGCAAAATCAAGCTGTTCAAGACCATTCAGGCTAAAGACCTGTGGCGCAAAATGCTGTCCATGCTGTTTGAAACCGGCCACCCTTGGCTGACCTTCAAAGACCCGTGCAACCTGCGCAGCCCGCAGCAACACGTGGGCGTGGTTCACAGCTCGAACCTGTGCACCGAGATCACCTTGAACACCAACAAGGACGAAATCGCAGTCTGCAACCTGGGTTCGATCAACCTGCCGAACCACATCGTTGACGGCAAGCTTGATACCGCCAAGCTCAAGCGCACCATCGACGTCGCTGTACGCATGCTCGATAACGTTATCGACATCAACTACTACTCGGTACCGCAAGCGCGTAACTCCAACTTCAAGCACCGTCCAGTGGGCTTGGGGATCATGGGTTTCCAGGACGCTCTGTACCTGCAACACATTCCGTACGCATCGCAAGCGGCTGTCGAATTTGCTGACAAGTCGATGGAAGCGGTCAGCTATTACGCGATTCAGGCCTCCTGCGACCTGGCCGACGAACGTGGCGCTTACGAGACATTCCAAGGCTCGCTGTGGTCTAAGGGCATCCTGCCACTGGATTCGCAACAGATCCTGATCGAGCAACGCGGCCAGAAGTACATCGACGTTGACCTGAACGAATCCCTGGACTGGGCACCGGTTCGCGCCCGTGTACAAAAAGGCATTCGTAACTCCAACATCATGGCCATCGCACCGACCGCCACCATCGCCAACATCACTGGCGTATCGCAGTCGATCGAACCGACCTATCAGAACCTGTACGTGAAATCGAACCTGTCGGGCGAATTCACCGTGATCAACCCGTACCTGGTTCGCGACCTCAAGGCTCGCGGCCTGTGGGACTCGGTCATGATCAACGACCTCAAGTACTACGACGGTTCCGTGCAGCAGATCGAACGCATCCCGCAAGAGCTCAAAGAGCTTTACGCCACAGCGTTTGAAGTGGACACCAAGTGGATCGTTGACGCCGCCAGCCGCCGCCAGAAGTGGATCGACCAGGCTCAATCGCTGAACCTGTACATTGCTGGCGCTTCGGGCAAAAAGCTGGACGTGACCTACCGCATGGCTTGGTACCGTGGCCTGAAAACCACTTACTACCTCCGCGCCCTGGCGGCGACCAGCACCGAGAAGTCCACCGTCAACACAGGCAAACTCAACGCTGTATCGAGTGGCAACCACAGCGAAGACGTAGCCGCCGCGCCTGCCGGCCCTGCACCCGTACCAAAGGCTTGCGCGATTGACGAGCCAGATTGCGAAGCTTGCCAATAAGCTGAGCCGTCAGGCGGATTAACCGCCTGACTAAAAACCCCCGTTAAACCCTGGCAGCAGTTGGGTTTGGCGGGGGTTTTTGCTCATAACTTGAATGGAAACCATCACTTCTTCGGCCTAGTGCCTCTAAATTGAATAAGCCCCAAGATAGTCAATAAGAACGCATTTAAAAATGAGCCTGCTCAACTACCTCATTTATTATCAACTCAAAAAAAAAAAACGACCTGAAAAACCATGGTGAAAATAGGGGAAGCGCAAGACATATAGTTATTAACGGGGGAAATTGATTTAGCCGGTCAAGACTTCGCAGACAACTGTGCATTTAAAAACATGGAGATTCCACAGATAACAGATAACAGATAACAGATAACAGATAACAGATAACAGATAACAGATAATGCAAAGCCAACATAAGCCGATACCCCATCCTCATTATATTACTGAGACTCAGACACCACTCCATGAAAACTCGATATAAAAATCGTAACCAACAACACCCCTACGGCAAGCAATACACCTAAAAAACCATTTTTTTGAAATACAAAAGTGATAACAATACCGACCCACTCGAAACCACAACGGATAAAAAAGGCATAAAATATTTAATTACCCAATAACCGACAAGCCAACCAATCAACGTAAAGAGATCAATCCACAAACATAAAGCCAACACATTCAACCCTACTACAACCCCAGTTACTCAATACCCCTATCACGTACTAGCCGCAAATCATTTAAAAGCAAACAGACACCGACAAATAACTAGACAATAGAAAGCGCAAGCACAAATGAATTTAAATCTTGAAACGCATAATAAGTCAGACACACCATCCTGACAGCATCAACAACCAAGAATAAAAAAGCAATTACACCACCCCCACTACTGATTTAAATTTCAACCTGACACTCTTCTACTATTTTTTGACACGACTCTATCAAAGACCGCCCATACTCTGTCAGCATTGCATTCCTACAAATCACATCTAATGTTTGTAAAAACTTATCTTTAAAAGGCGCATCATTCCCCCGTTCATTATAGTTCGTGCGCACGCGACTAAAATCTAACGCACAGGAGTTTGATTTATATATTTTGTCAAACACATAAATAGTCCTCGCCAATACAAATGCTGCATGATAAATAGCGCTTAAGGGACGACTACCCCTTCGAAATGGAGTTAAGTACAGGTTTTCAGTATGATTTTTAAAAAGTGGATCTTGTGTCCAGTGTGCATACAATAAAGTGTGAGCAGCCTCGTGCACAACATGCTCAATGTACCGAGAGACATCATCGCAAGGCGAGCAACACCCTATATAAATTACACCTAGCGTATTAAAGTTAGTACCTGCTCGAAGAGAGCCTTTATTGAAAATCCTTACTTCATCTACTACAAAATTAATCTCCTTGTATAAATTCTCATCTGCACTGTTAATAATTTTCAAAGCCCTGCACATCAACAGCCTAGATTTCTGAAAATCATTAAAATCATTATGCATTGCCGGAAACCCTCCTTCAACTTCAATCCGCCCCCCATAAGCACTTTTAATATCAGAGTAAATCGCCGACAAACAAATTTCATCCTGCAATCCATTACCTGTAAAAAAAGGAACTATTTCAAGGTTTTTATAGTGTACGCAGCTACTTAAATTCAGCATTCTTTTACACAAATCAGTCTTATCTGGAACGCCACGAACATAATAATTCACTAAAATCTCATGAGCTGCAAAAAATAAAGCCGGGAGCTTTTCACAGCCGCGATACTCATTCAACAAATAAAATAGCCGACTGTCTTTTTTATCGAAAACCCTCAGTAAATATTCAAAGCTCTTCCACAATCTATCCGATAGAGAGCCAAACACAACACGTGCTATTTCCAAACTCGAAACAGCGGAACCATACATTTCAAGCACCTCACTTAATCAAAAATACTTAACATCAACACCTACAACCACAACATTAGGAACTCCTAGCTTCATCACCAATAACAACGCCCGATGCCCAAGTAAAAGTCGAGCCGTCGGTTCATCCACAACATTGCTATTAACCAGTGCTTCAAATGCATGCCCATAAGCATTACAAATACTTTGAGTTATGTCATCACTTACCCCTAAGAAATATATGACACCTTCAACCTCTACATGCAGACTATTGTGCTTAGGTCTATCACATTTTTCCACGGTAAAAACAACCTCTCCCGGCACTTCAATTCCTGAACCGCCTACCTCGCCAAAAGTCTGATTAAAGTGAATATCCCCTATATAAAATAAAGCGCTATCGTGTGTAACAGGCAAGTAAACTGTCGCGCCATTTTTAAAAAACTTACAATCTAAATTACCTCCAAACTCGTCGGCAGCTAGTGATGATAGACAAGCCCCCTCATCGACTAAATCTGAACATCGAATGCACCCCACCATAAGCTCCTGTTCAACTTCGATCCGACTAAATTCAGCATCACATACAGAAAAGCAATGACCCCCTGTGATTTCCCAATAAACGACCTCCTTGCCAAGGACTGGCTTACTGTGCTTCTTACTTATAAATTCGGGCAGTATTCCTTGAGAAGATATCCCTAAATCCCGACTAACACCAATATCCAAAATCCTTATAGCAAGGACATCTCCAGCTCTAACACCCTCCAAAAAACAAGGACCTGATAAAGGATTTAAGAAACACGTTACACGATCAAAGCGCTCATTAAACCCCAAGTTATCAAGCGTTGAAATTGAATACACTCGATTACGCCTCAAGCAAAATACAACTTCAACCTCACTTGCGAACAACTGATGATATTTATTTTGAACCAATCTTCTTATTTTATTTGTACATTTCATATTCGTGTACTATTACTTTGTGAACAAGCCCATATTCAACTGCTTCCTCCGCACTTAACCAAAAATCCTTGTCCGTATCCATCCGTATTTTCTCAATAGGCTGGCCTGTAGCATCAGAAAAAATTCTATTTAGCCGTTCTTTCATTAATGTGATTTCCTTTGCATACGCGTCAAAATCCATTGCCTTACCTTGAAACCCCCCAGTAGGTTGATGAAGTAAAAATCTAGTATTAGGCAATGAGAATCTATTTTCTTTTTCTGCCGCAACAAAAATTAGAGCTGCCGCGCTAGCCACCCAACCTGACCCGACTACTATAACCACAGGCTTAATAAAACGTATTGCATCGTAGATCATATCTCCCGACTCAACATGACCTCCAGGAGAGCTAACGAATACGACAATAGGCTCATCACTTATATGTGCAAGCACATATAATTGTTGCAATACCTCCTTCGCCATCTTTGCATTGATATCACCCGTAACAAACACCTTCCTAGCCGCGATGGTACTTTGTAAAAGTCTAGAGCTTAATACATTTAACTCCAAATCCTCACAGCACATATTCATATCCTCCCAAGCAAAGTAAACCGCCTTGCTGCGCTAAACAATGTTTAACCGTCTGACCACACTCTCCCAATATGACTCATCTCCATCATCACCACTTTCAACACTGATACCAGCTTCGCGCAAACAAGCAATGTATTTATCAAAAAACAAACTACCCACACAGCCATCATGCAACCTTAGTGCATGAGCTGCAAAATCATAAGAACCATATATACAGTGAAAAATACTTGCCAATTTAATCAAGCGGTTTTTGTGACGCCAAAACTCCCCATCATCCAACCGATGAAAATAAAATGCATCTGCCCACAACCACTGATTCAAACCATTAACCGAACTACCATCGGTTATTATTTTCCGGGGCGAGCGAGTGCCGTATCCTGTAAAACAATGAAATGTAAAATTACGAGAAGCCAAATACACATCCACATCACGAAAGAGCGGCTGGCCTTTATATTTTTCGACAAATGAAACTTCAACATGCACTCCCAACAAACTATTCAAATTCCTACCAGCAAATTTCAAAACCTCTAGCTCATACCCCTGAACATCTAGGTCCATGTAATCGAAATTTGCTTCTGGAAATAGATCATCCATTTTATAGGTCTGAATAGAAATTTTTTTCTCAACTCTATAGAAATACTCCATACCTGAATAGCACTCTAAACATTCCCTATTAGGCAGCAGCATCGACGAACAGGACGGTAACTTGCAAAAATTCATATTGCCAACACTGCCATCTCCTAACGCTACATTATGGACAGCCTCCACAGCACTCGCCACATCCAATACAGAAGCAGTTACATCAGGCTCAACGAGCGTAACACTGCAGGCTTTGCTAGCAATTAAATTTTTATAGTGAGGGCCTTCAGGTACTAGGCAAGCGCCCACATCAATTACTCTTACTTTATCGCCAGAAATTTTAAATGGAAAATCCACAAACACCTCTCAAAAGAAGCGCCCCCTTCCAATCCAACGAAAGACACCGCGCCTTATTAAGTGTTTAGTTCGTTACGGCAAGAACAACTCTTTTATTTTTGCCATTTAGTCCAAATATTTTTCTTGGATCAATTTTTTAACAACCGGCACTTTAGTTTCTTTATTATTTTTAGACATATAGCACCTCACGCGATAGTGAAACCTCAAAAAACTCTAAATACCACACCTTAACCAATAGCCAATCCTTGCCACGAAGTCAAAACGACACGTTAAATTTCAGAACATTCCTACATATAGCGCAAATTCCATCAACCCTCTTTTAACTCATGGAAACTTCTTACAAACAAAAAACACTACCCCCTCCATCCGGAGCATTAAACATCTAGTGTGCCGTGTTGAAATAAACACCCCTACAATGCAGCCGTATATAGTTGATCTTTATGAAAAACTATAATTTGGAAATGGATTTTATTCAGAGAACACACATTAAATATTTAAAGCAAACAAGAGTCACAATATAAGAAACAACCTAAATCCTAATAAGAAAAACCTTAGAATTGTGTAGTAACCACAGCGAAGACGTAGCCGCCGCGCCTGCCGGCCCTGCACCCGTACCAAAGGCTTGCGCGATTGACGAGCCAGATTGCGAAGCTTGCCAATAAGCTGAGCCGTCTGGCGGATTAACCGCCTGACTAAAAACCCCCGTTAAACCCTGGCAGCAGTTGGGTTTGGCGGGGGTTTTGTTTTTTTCGGAGGGGAGTTCGTCGTAAATACGTCTTGAGTCGCACCGAACCAGTGCAGTGCTGTCGCGAGGCCCATGATCTGTAATTTTATGGAGGCTGCGACCTCACCCTACCCGTCAATGGCTCACAGGTTACTGCCTGCTTGCACCTGCATGCTGACCAAACAAGATCTGACAGATGCAAAAAGCCCCTCACGAGAGGGGCTTTTTGTTTACCGCGACTGGCGAACCAGCATCAGGCCATCTGAATGATGGTCTGCATGATGGTGCTTTGAGTCGAGATGGTTTTAGCGTTAGCCTGATAGTTGCTCTGGGCCTTGATCAGGTCAACCAACTCGCTGGTCAGGTTGACGTTGGAGTCTTCCAGCGAGTTGGACTGGATGGCGCCCAACGAGCCGATTTTAGGTGCGTCGTAACCCGCCTGACCCGAAGCGAAGGTTTCTTTCCAGGCAGTGCCGCCTACGGGTTGCAAGCCTTGCTCGTTAGTGAAGCTGGCCAAAGATATCTGACCAATTGCGCGGCTTTGGTTGTTGCTGAAGTTAGCAAACATCACACCCGAACCGTCGATGGTCAGGTTGTTGATCTGACCGGTTGCGTAGCCGTCTTGAGTCGGCGGATTACGTGAGGTATCGGTGTTGTATTGAGTGGTTTTGGCCATGCTGATGGAAATACCACCATCTTTGGCCGCCGCGCCGTTGGACACCCAATCGCCGTTGACTGTAGCGCCCGGCATCCAGTCGGTCACTGTCAACGTGCTGCTGACGATGTCAGGCTGAGTTGGGTCCGGGTTTGGAGTGGTAACGCTTTCCAACGCACCCGCCGTGTCAAAAACCATGGTCGAAGCCACTGGGTCTTTGGCGCCGGTGCCTGTCACCGGGCTGCCGTCAGGGTTGCGACCATCAATCAGGGTGTAGGTGTCCCACGTATTAGAACCCGTTTTCACCATGTACTGGTCCATCGGGTGCGGATTGCCCTGGGTGTCATAGATGGTGGTGCTGAATTTTTTGCTGTACGTGGAGGTGTCATTCGGGTCGAACTTCACGTTCGCGGTATCAATGACATCAGACGTCGAGTTCAAGTTGATCTCGGAGCTAACAGTGCCCGTCGCCTTGGGCGCAAGGTTCGAGGTGTCAATGCGCAGGTCAGTCAAGATACCGTTGATGATCTTGCCGTTAGCGTCCACGCCATAGCCTTGCAAACGTGCAGTGCCGTCCGTGTTGGTAACAAAGCCGTCTTTGTCAGCCTTGAACGTGCCAGCACGGGTGTAGCTCAGGGAGCCGTTGTCACTCAGTACGAAGAAGCCACTGCCCTGAATACCCATGTCCAGCAAGTTGCCAGTGTTGTTGATTGCACCTTGGCCAAAGTTCTGCGAGACGCTGGCCAGGTTCACACCACTGCCGATGGTCTTGCTGCCAATGCCCAGCTTGCTGGCCGAGTAGATGTCGGAGAACTCGGCACGCGAAGATTTGAAGCCACTGGTCGCGACGTTGGCGATGTTGTTGCCCGTGACGTCGAGTTGTTTGCTAGCCGCATAGAGGCCGCTAAGGCCGATATTAAAAGACATGTTTCTCTCCTTGAGGCGTATGAGTCGGCTTAGAGGCCAATGGTCTGGACTTTGGACATGGCAATGCTGCCCAGACCTGCGAGATTGAGCATGATTTCGCCACCGGTTTTACTCAGTGTCACGCTGTTAACCGTGGCCGGCAGGTAGGTGGTAAGTGCCGTGGTTGTGGTGTCTGTTTTGCTCGATGCTGTGAACGTGTAGTTGCCTTTGGGCAACAGTTCACCGTCATCATTTTTGCCATCCCAAGTGAAGTCGGCGTTGCCCGCTTTCTGGGTGCCCATCTCGATGGTTCTGACCACTTCGCCGTCCGCATCGGTAATGGTGATGGTCGGCTTGGAGTCCGCATCGTTCACCACGACGGTGCCATTGAATGGCTTCTCGCTGGCGGGATCGACGTAGGCTTCGTTGGTTTGCACAATCACCGAGCGCCCTACCAACGACGAGGCTTGCAACGCTTGTGAGGACTGCAGTCCACCCGTGATGGCGTTTACCGAGTCATTGAGCGTGGTAATGCCTTCCAAACTGCTGAACTGCGCCAACTGGGCGACGAACGCCGTGTTGTCTTGCGGGTCCAGCGGGTTTTGGTTTTTCAACTGGGTGACCAGCAATTGCAAGAAGGCATCTTTGCCCAGCGAATTGCTGCTGCCCGCAACGGCCTTGGACGCCGCCGCCAAACTGTTGTCAGTGGTCGCAGTCTGGGCAGAGTTGGCAAGTACCTGATTAAGGGTCAGGCTGCTGGTGGAATCGGTCACACTCATTTGCGTTGCCCCTTATCACTGACCGAGGGTCAGTACCTTCTGCATCATGGTTTTGGCGGTGTTCATCATTTCGGCATTGGTCTGGAACGAACGACTGGCAGAAATCATGTCGGCCATTTCTTCAACCACGTTGACGTTGGGGTAGTAGACATAGCCCTTGGCGTCGGCAGAAGGATGGTTAGGCTCGTAACGGGCCTCAAGGTTGCTTTGATCTTCAACCACGCCGAGTACTTGGACGCCTTGGCCTGCTGCGTCCTGGTTCTGGAACAGCGAATCGCCAGTACCGTTTTGCGCGCCCTGGAACATGGTGGCGAATACCGGGTGACGTGCGCGGTAGGTCTGATCAATGCTCGAAGAGACTGTTTCGGCGTTGGCGATGTTACTGGCAACGGTGTTCAGGCGAGTGGTCTGGGCACTCATGCCGCTACCGGCAATATTGAAAACACTGGCTAGAGACATGAATTACTCTCCGCGCAGGGCTGATACCAGCCCTTTGAATTTGCTGTTGAGCAGGGTGAAGCTGGCCTGGAAGTTGACCGCATTCTCTGCGTAGTTTGATTGCTCCAATTGAGCATCCACGGTGTTCTGGTCGATTGACGGCTGCATCGGCGTGCGATACATCAGCGATTCGTCGCCATTGCTCAGGCCTTGGGCTTCGATATGGCGGCTGTTGGTCTTGTTCAAAGCAAAGGTGCCGTTCTGATTTTTGTCGTTCTGGGCAGCGAGCACAGAAGCAAAATCCAGATCCCGAGCCTTGTAGTTCGGGGTGTCGGCGTTGGCGATATTGTTCGCCAGGACTTCAGCGCGCTGGGCGCGAAAGCCAAGGGCTTGCTCATGGATACCGAGCGCTTTATCGAAGCTGATGCTCATGTCGGGAAACCTTTGTGGGCTGACCTGAGGATGTGGCTCAGGTTTTACATGGCTTGAGTAGAGCAAACCCCGTGCCAGTTTTACTGCGCCCGTATTTCAAGGCTCTGCGGGCAGACCGGCAGCTGCAATGCCAGAAAAGCGGCAATCGCTTTCCGCCGCCTGCCGCTTTTCTGCCGCTTTTGGAGTGAATGCTGTGTTTTACGCCGCCAAAAGCATAAAAAAAACGGGAGCCTTGCAGGGCTCCCGTTTGGGTATTGCTCACCATCTATTACTTGGCTTGGTAAATAATCCCGGGGCTGCACTGAACCATCTGGTAATGATCCGGCAAACCATTGAGCGCTTCCGAGGCGCCGAGAAACAAGTAACCGCCAGGCTTCAAGGTGCTGTGAATACGCAGCAGGATGTCTTTTTTCACTTCAGCAGAGAAATAGATCAGTACGTTACGGCAGAACACGATGTCGAACTTGCCCAACCCGGCGTAGCTGTCCAGCAGGTTGAAGGAGCGAAACTCAACGCGGTTCTTGATCGGCGCCTTGATCACCCAACGGCCTGGCCCTTTCGGGTCGAAGTAACGCTGCAAGCGCTCCGGCGACAGGCCGCGGCCAATGGCCAGGCTGTCGTACTCGCCGGTTTTGCAATTATTTAGCATCAACCCGGACAGATCGGTGGCGACAATTTGCACCCCCATCTTCAATTGCCCCATGTTGCTGCGCTCAAACTCATCGATAGCCATCGACAGCGAATAAGGTTCTTGCCCTGAAGAACATGCTGCCGACCAAATGCGTAAACGTTGACCCGGATTAGCCTTGATTTGCTCAGGCAGGACTTTGTTTTTCAGCACTTCAAAGGGGTAGGTATCACGAAACCACAGGGTTTCGTTGGTGGTCATTGCATCAACCACCTGCTCGCGCAGGCCACTGCGCGGCTGGCTTTGAATGCGCTGAATCAGCTCACCCAAAGACTTGATACCTTGCTGCTCCATCAGCTTGTTCAGACGGCTGGAAACAAGGTACTGCTTGTTCTCACCTAGCAAAATGCCACAGGCTTTTTCCAGGAAGACCCGGAACTGCTCAAAATCCAAATTACCCGTAGACAAATGATCCTGCCTCTTAAATCGTGTTGACCGCCAAGGGCTAAGCCCCTAGCTAAGGTCTGCTGCTTTGATCCGATCGACAACTCGGGATGCCAAGTCGTCGGGACGGAATTTTGCCAAGAAGTCATTAGCGCCAACTTTCTTGACCATTGCCTGATTGAATACCCCAGACAACGAAGTATGCAGAATGATGTGCAAATCTTTCATGCGTGGATCGCTGCGGATCTCGGCAGTGAGGGTGTAGCCGTCCATTTCCGGCATCTCGATATCCGAGATCATCATCAGAAATTCTTGCGACGGGTCTTTGCCCTCCTCCACCATTTTGCGCAGGTACTCCAGCGCTTGACGGCCATCGTTGAGCGATATCACTTCAACGCCAACCGTTTGCAGACAGCGGGCCACTTGCTTGCGGGCCACCGACGAATCGTCGACTGTCAGCACCCGCAAAGACACTGCCTTGTTTTGGGTTTCGATATCCACCACACCGTGGGAAATACTTTCCGAAGACGGCGACACCTCAGCCAAAATCTTTTCGACATCGATGATTTCGACCAGTTGATTATCCAGCCGCGTCACGGCTGTCAGGTAATGGTCACGCCCAGTCCCCTTGGGCGGCGGATGAATTTCTTCCCAGTTCATGTTGACGATACGCTCGACCGAGCGAACCAAAAAGCCCTGAGTTTTAGTGTTGTACTCGGTGATGATCACAAACGGGTTGCTCTGATCTTTCAGTGCGCCCGCGCCAGTGGCCATCGCCAGGTCGAGAATCGGGATGGTCGCACCGCGAATGCTGGCGACACCACACACGACCGGATTGGATTTTGGCATCAACGTCAGCTTGGGGCATTGCAGCACTTCCCGGACTTTGAACACGTTAATCCCATAAAGCTGTGGCCCATCCAGACGAAACAACAACAGTTCAAGGCGGTTTTGCCCGACCAGTTGAGTGCGCTGGTTAACCGAATCCATTACCCCAGCCATACTCGGCTTCCTCTGAAAAACTTTAAGTTGCGACGCACATTGCCCGCGAAACGGCACGGGCCTTGCTATTTATTCGGTATGAACGCGAAAACGACAAATTTCTGCCATAGACCGATTGTTCAGACACTGCGCCGCCATTGTCTTGGCGTCCTTGCGATTGGCTGTCTGTTCAGCGTTGGCGCACCGGCCTCGGCTGACGCTTTTACCTCTCCTGATCAGCTTATCGGCGTGACCCAAGGCTTTCTTGAATTCACTGTCGAAGACTACCTTGCCACCAGCCAAACGGAAGGGCGTTATCAGATCCAAGTCAACAACCTCGATCCACGTCTGCGTCTGGCTCATTGCGACAAGGAATTGACAGCCACCCTTGAAAGCCCAGCTCAGCCTTTAGGCCGCGTCACCGTAAGGGTACGGTGTGAGGGTAGCGCGCCTTGGACCATCTTCGTACCGGCACAGGTCAAGTTATTCCGAGATGTGGTCACTCTGACGCACCCTCTCAAGCGCGGCACCGTGATTGGTTACGACGATGTAACGCTGCGTGAGCGCGATATCAGCCTGATTAATCAAGGTTATTTGACCGCCACCGAGCTGGCAGTAGGCCAGAAGCTTGTGCGACCAGTGGTCAGTGACCAAGTGTTGACGCTCACTCATTTGGAACAAGCCGCCGCCGTGCGCAAAGGCGATCAGGTGGTTATCAACGCTCGCAGCGGCACACTAAGTGTCAAGATGCCCGGCGAAGCCTTGTCCGACGGTGGTTTGAGCGAGCAGATTCGAGTCAAGAACCTTAATTCAAAACGGGTAATCAAAGCGCGCATTACAGGCCCCGGCCAAGTTGAGGTGGCCTTGTAGGACAGTTGGCATAGACCTCTTAACTTTCCTACACTGTCGCTTGACGCAGATCAGTGCCGATTTGTATCAACCTGTGATTAAACGAGCCTAAAGTTTTTCCGGGTATGGCCGAAAACATGGCAAGCGTCCAAATACCCAGAGGTTTTTCGTTATGGTCATCGACTTCAGTCGCCTTAATAGCACTGCGCCTTTAACTGGCAGCACACGCAGCAATGCAAGCCAGGAAGCAGGCAGCGCCACGCAAGCGGCCCCTGCAAAATCGGCTGAGCAAAACAGTGTCAGCGCCCCGAGCGGGGAATCTGTACACCTGAGCAGCGAAGCTCAACAACTGAAAAAAATCAGCGACTCGTTGAGCGATCAACCCATCGTTGACAAAGGCCGCGTAGCCGAACTGAAACAAGCTATTGCCGATGGCAGTTACCAAGTCGACAGCAACCGGGTCGCCAGCAAACTGCTTAACTTGGAAGCCCAGCGCTAGGCCTCGGCCAGTGCCAGGCTTTTGGACGCTTAACCCCCAGAGCCAGCCATGCACGACACTACTTTATTGCAACTGATCAATGACGATCTTGCACCTGCTGAGCACTTGCTCGGTTTGTTGCAGGACGAAACCGTCGCCCTTCAAGGGCGCGACATGTTAGTGCTGGAGAACATTCTGGCGCGCAAACAATCGTTGATCATTTTGCTTGAGCAGCATGGCCGCAAACGCAGCGAAATACTGGCAGCCCTCGGCTTGCCAACCAATCGTAGCGGCCTTGAACAGCTCGCCAGCCACTCCAGCCTGGGCGAACAACTGCTCACCCAAAGTGAAGTGCTGAACCAACTACTCGCTCAATGCCAGGCAGCCAACGCGCTGAATGGTCAGTCGATCCAGACCCAACAGGCGATTACCGCCAATCAACTGCGCATCCTTCATGGCGGTGAAGTCCCGACGTTGTATGACGCTCGTGGTTCAACCGCGATGCTCAACAAACCTCGCGCCTTCAGCCAGGCTTGACGCTAAGCGCTCGCACTATCAAGACATGCCGCATACTGGCAAAATGCCGCCTTTGCGTGTTGTTGTAATTTGTCTGGAGATTGATGAACTGTGTCCACTGCCGAAGATGCTCCGCAGCCTCCAAAGGTATTCACCTCCGCCTTGGAAATTTCCGCCACCTTGCGGATGCTAAAAGAGAGCCATGACCCGCTGATCATCACCTTCCATGAACGCAGTCAACGCTTCCAGAGCTATTTGGTTGAAGTAGACCGCGAGAGCAATATGCTCGCCTTTGACGAAATGATCCCCCGCGATGGAGAGCGCTTTCTTGAAGCTGGCGAGCCTTTTCGTATTGAAGGCTTTCATGACGGTGTACGCATTGCCTGGGAATGCAGCACTCAACTAACCATTGAAGAAAAAGATGGCCACCGTAGCTATCACGGCGCCTTGCCGAGCGAAGTGGTGTATCACCAGCGTCGAAACGCCTTTCGCGCCGCACTCAAGTTGGCGCAACTGGTAGATGTAGAAGTAGACGGTGACAAAATCAAGTCCCCCGTCAGAGGCAAGCTGCTGGATGTGTCTGCCACAGGCTGCAAATTGCGCTTTGAGGGTGATATCAGCGAACGCCTGCAATTGGGCCAAGTCTATGAGCGCTTTGGCGCTGCCCTGCCCTTTGGCGCCATGATCACGCCTGTTGAGCTACGTTATTTGCACTTTGAAGAGCGGCTCAACATCACCTTTGCAGGCATGCGTTTTCACAACATGAGCGGTGCTGTGCAACGCCAGGTCGAACGTTTTGTGTATCAACTGCAACGTGACGCACGACGCTTCGACAAAGACGACGATTATTGACCTGTAAACGGTAGCGCAGGCCGCGATCCAATCGCAGCCTGCGCCAGTCGTTACAGAGGTTTGGTTTCAGCGTCGGTATCCACCACTTCAGGGTCGGGCTCCACACTGGCTTGCATCTGATCCTGCACCACTTGCTCATCAACCCTGGGGTCAAGCGCAGCCACCAGCGGCGAGCTGGACATGCTGTCCGGCATTGCCACGTGATGCAGCGGTGCATCGTCGACCTGATGCAAGTTGGTGACCGCATTGGGTCGAATACGCCACACCAGCACCACACTGGCCAGACTGAAAAACGCGTAAAGCATTTGACTGCCCAACACCTTCATCAACACCCCGGCCACCAGCGGCCCGATGCTGGCACCTACTCCGTAGGTCACTAACAGCATGGCCGTCAGTGAGACTCGGCGCTCTGCTTCAATGTGGTCATTGGCAAATGCCACCGCCAACGGGTAGATGCAAAACTGCAGCAAAGCACTCAGACAGCCCGCCACAAACAGCACTTCGAGCGGCACCGAAGGCAAGATTGCCAGTGGCAATGAAACCACTGCCATCATCAGCGCGAAAATACGAATCAGCAGCGGACGGTCATACCGATCCGACAGCCAGCCCAGCGGCCACTGTGCCAGCAAGCCAGCGAAAATGCAGCAGCCCATGTACAAACCAACCAGCTCCGTCGAAAGCCCTTGCTGAGAGGCATAAAGCGGCGCCAAGCCATAAAACGAGCCCACCAACAAGCCTGCTCCCAGCACTGCCACCAGCGATTGCGGGACGCGCTTGATAAAAAACTTTGGATCCATCGGTGCAGGGCGCAAAGGCGCCGGGTGAATACGCCGAGTCATGGCCACTGGCACCAGACACAAGGCAAAACACAACGCCACCAGCATCAGCAACTCTGGGCCGAGTGCAGGGTGAATGACCAAAATCAGTTGACCCAGCACCAGCCCCAAGTACGAAGCAATCATGTACAGGCTGAACACCACACCACGCTGTTTGGCATCTGCCTGCTCATTGAGCCAACTTTCGATGACCATGTACTGGCACATCATCCCCAAGCCGACAATCAATCGCAGCAGCAACCACGCGGGCAACCAGTCAGTTAGACCATGACACAGCACCGCCGCGCCGACGATACCCGCACAAGTGGCATAAGCCCGAATGTGCCCGACTCTGGCAATCAGTCGGTGGCCAATTTTGCCGCCCAGCACCAGGCCAAAATAGTTGGCGGCCATCAAGGCACCAATCCACAGGCCATCGACATTGTCGGCCGCCAAACGCAGGGCAAGGTAGGTACTCAAAAGGCCTGAGCCGATCAACATCATCAGCGAGGCGAAATACAAGGCTCGAAAAGACTTCCAGATTTGGCGCATTGGCTTCCCGTGCGGCTCCTCGTGCAGACAGTCGGGCACATACCCGACCGTCACAGGTTCAAACGCTCAGCCAATAGACCGAGGTCGAAACGATTAAGCCTGAGCCGCCAACACTCGACGTTCCCAGGGCGTTATTTCGTCATAGAAACTGGTGAGTTCCAGGGTCTTGGACGCAATGTAACCTTCGATGAACTCCTTGCCGAACAGTTCCATTGCCAAGTGACTGCGTTTTAGACGCTCAAGGGCGGCATGTAAGGTACAAGGCAATGACAACGCTTCTGGCACTTGGAATTCACCTTGAATCGCAGCAGTAGGTTCCAACTGATGCTCGATGCCATGCAAACCTGCTGCCAGGCTGGCAGCAATAGCCAGATACGGGTTGGCATCGGCACCTGGCAGGCGGTTTTCGACACGTCGCGCCACTGGCGAACTGGCCGGGATGCGCAAGCCTGCAGCCCGGTTATCGTGCGACCAACAGGCATTGTTCGGCGAAGCATACGGATGGCACAGACGCTGAAAGGAGTTCACGTTAGGCGCAAACAGGGCCGTAAAGTCGGCCATGCCTGCCTGCTGCCCGCCGATAAAGTGACGGAACGTAGCGGTTGGCTGCCCCGCCTCGTCGCTGAACACGTTGCGGCCCGTGCCCAGCTCAACCACGCTTTGGTGGATGTGCATCGAGCTACCTGCCGTGTGCGCCAACGGTTTGGCCATGCACACGACTGTCAAGCCATGTTTAAGGGCCACTTCTTTAAGTAGGTGTTTAAACAAGAAGGCCTGGTCGGCCAGCAGCAACGGATCACCATGCAGCAGGTTGATCTCAAATTGGCTGACGCCCATTTCGTGCATAAAGGTGTCACGCGGCAGGCCTAACGCGGCCATGCAGGCATACACCTCACTAAAGAATGGTCGCAGCCCGTTGTTGGAGCTGATGCTGAACGCCGAGAAGCCATCTTCACGACGACCGTCCACACCTACGGGCGGTCGAAACGGCTGAGTAGGATCGGTATTGGGCGCAAACACAAAAAACTCAAGCTCAGTCGCTACCACCGGCGCGAGCCCATGAGCGGCGTAACGAGCAATCACTGTTTTGAGTTGGCCACGTGTCGACAAACGAGAGCTTTGACCCGCCAACTCATCGGCATCGCAAATAGCCAGCGCCCGTGGCGCTTCACTCCAGGGCAGGCGATGAATATGGGCAGGGTCTGGCACCAACGCTAAATCGCCATCATCACTGCCGTAGAAACGCGACTCCGGGTAACCGCCCATGATGCATTGCAGCAATACACCCCGCGCCATCTGCAACCGACGACCCTCTAAAAAACCCTCGGCGGTCATCACTTTGCCGCGCGGCACGCCATTCAAATCGGGCGTCACACATTCAATTTCATCAATACCGGCTAGTCGCTGTACGAGTGAGCCCTGGCCATCGGTCGTCATGACGCGTTCCTTGTTGTTTTATGCGAGCCGCGAACGGCGACCCGTACAAAATACGCACCACCCGTTCGCGATTTCAAGCACCGGCAAAGTAATAGAGATTCAAACCTCATTAATCTGCATGCGCCCGCATTGAAAAACCAAAACTGTCAAATTCAGCAACTAGACTCTGCGCAAATTCTGTCTGGCAAGCACACGCACGATGTTGCTTTGCACATTGTCATTTAAGGAAGAACGATGAAGCGATCTGTGGTCACCCTCCCCCACCTCCTTACCAGCCTGCTGCTGGCCTGCGCGCTCAGCCCGACGGCTTTTGCACAAAACCCGAGCAGCGATGGCTACGTGCTGGATAAAGTCGTTCAGGTCAGTCGTCACGGGGTTCGCCCACCGACTGCCTCCAATGAAAAACTGCTGACAGCCGTGACCAAACGCCAATGGCCTGTTTGGCTGGTCCCTTTCGGCAACCTGACAGGTCACGGCTATACGGGCGCAGTTGAGATGGCACGGTATCGCGGGCAAGTGCTGCGCAACGCAGGTCTGATCACACAGAGGTGCCCGGACACCAACCAATTGCTGGTACACGCCAGCCCTTTACAACGCACCAAGGCCACTGCCCAAGCCTTACTCGACGGCATGTTCCCCGGCTGCGGCTTTCAACCCACCTATGTAAAAGGCAAACAGGATGCTCTGTTTCAGGCCAATGAGATGAGCTTTGCGGCCCTTGATCCAGAAAAAGCCAAGACACAGATTCTCAAAGCCTTGGGTGGCAGTGTTGAAGCAGCTCAAGCACGCTACAAGCCCTTTGAAGAAAAGCTAAAGGAAGTCGCTTGCTTGCCCGGTGCCGACTGCCCTTACGGCACACAACCCTGGAAATTGGAGCAAAACGAAAAGGGCCGCTTTTCAATCAAAGGCTTGAGCGCGGGCGCCAACATGGGCGAAGTGTTCCGCCTTGAATACAGCCAAGGCTTACCACTCAATAAAGTGGCGTTTGGCAATGCTCGCAGCGCCGCGGAAGTCTCTAGCCTGATGGTGCTGACCAAGGCCAAGTATGACTTCCTTAACGACATTCCTTACATTGCCAGCCGCGGCGCGTCCGAGCTGATGAACCAAATATCTCTGGAACTCAAACAAGGCACCCCACTGGCAAACAAAGAGGCGCAAAGCACCCCGCCAGACGTTCCGCTGATGCTGCTGGTGGCCCACGACACCAACATTTCCTACCTGCGCACCATGCTCGGTTTTGGCTGGAAACTGGGTGACTACATCGAGAACAACATTCCGCCGGTTGGTACATTGCAGTTTGAGCGCTACAAGGAAGTCAAAACGGGCGAATACTTTCTGCGCATCGCTTTTGAGGCCCAGTCGATGGATCAAATTCGCAACTTGACTCAACTAACCGACGCAGAACAGCCCCTCAAGGCCGATTTTGAAAGCGCCAAAGACTGCCGTAAAACCAGCGTGGGCCTGCTCTGCCCACTCAAAGGCGCGCTGGTTAAAGTTGATCAGAACATCGACCCAACAGCGTTAACGCCTTACACCTTCCAATAATCTGCGGCGCTGTACTGCGGTGGGGCTTAGCGCTCCACCGTTTAAGCCTGGCGATACTTTTTCACACTGTATTCAAACGACTTCTGACTACAGGGCTCATCACAATCGGTTCAAATCAGCATGATCAATCAAACATCAGCCCGTTTATTTCATCACTGGTATGTTTATTAACATCAAACTCAGCATTAAAAGAGTGCAAGCCTGTATTTAATAAGCGCCGAGAATCTGCCCGTCATCACCTCATGGCCGTAAATACATTTTTCGAGGCGGAAACCATTTGATTCGCAAAATTTTTTCACTGCATGAAAATCGAATCCTAAGCAGTAACCGCTACTGCTTGGGCAATTACCACGCCACTGACTCAAAAAATCAGGAGTTTCACTGAGTCAAGCTACGTAAAGGTCGTCAGTTGATAACGACTCCAAGCGAGTACGAAGCTCCCACCCGAAGACCTCAAAGATAGCCGCTATCATACAAATTACTTGCTATGCGCTTAGCGAAATCGAGAGCGTGGGGAAACGCTGCCGAGTTGTATAAAAGTGAGTCTGAGTAACCCGCATTTTTTGACCGCCGAGAAGGCCAATCAAACCACCTTGTTTCGTGTATTGGTAAAGCGTATCCATACCTTCCCTGATATGTATTGCGAAAAAGCCCCACCAGGAAAACCTGAGCGGGGCTCATTCTTTTGCGTCTTGCTGTCATCCTGCCGTCACAGAAGAGTCAGTCATAACGCTGAATAGGCTGGAAGCCTTAAAAAATATGGTGTCCCAGGCGGGGTTCGAACCTGCAGCCTTCCCCTTAGGAGGGGGATGCTCTATCCAATTGAGCTACTGAGACAAAAACGGTACATCGATCGTTAGCGTTTCACGCAAACGACGGCGTGCATGTTAACGGCCATGCCTGAGTTTGTCATGTCGTCCTTAGGCTTTTTAGCTGTCAGTTGTTGCTAGCAAGCCAGCGCAGCAAAGACGTCTCTCAGCGCCTCAACTCGCTCTCACACACATTTATGTCAGTGGCGAAAGCAGCCCCACTAGAGTCAATGCTGTTTGCTCACGGCCATTGAACTCATGCAGCCACCACGCGTTATCGTTGACGTCCTTCACGACCAAGCTCGCTACAGCAGGTTCTGCTGGCTTAAGTGATCAGCATTGAACTCACGAG
Source organism: Pseudomonas sp. E315 (assembly GCF_055406205.1). Lineage (NCBI taxonomy): Bacteria > Pseudomonadati > Pseudomonadota > Gammaproteobacteria > Pseudomonadales > Pseudomonadaceae > Pseudomonas > Pseudomonas sp. E315. The sequence goes on from NZ_JBUZPJ010000022.1 coordinate 27,008, forward strand.
ACCTGCTAGTTTCTTGCATCGTGCAATTTGCACTAGCCCAAAAAGCCATCATTGCAATTTGCAACTCCATCACGCCTTAAATTGTGAGCAAGAGCCTGTTTTATAAGGCTTTTATCGGTATCCTGCGTTGGCACGAAGGGTGCACCACTAACCGTATTCCGTACAGGCCTTCAGAGATGACCGCCATGAACAGCACACTGTTACTGTTAAATGCCCTCGCGCTGGCCGTTTTGGTCATTTTCCATTTTCAACCTGAGCACGCTGCCACCGAGCAAAATGCTGAAATAGCTGACACCCACCAACCGCTAAAACAGCTGCCACAATTAGCCGTTATGACGCACGCCAATAATGTTGTGTCCCACCTGACTGCCGAGCATGCAAGTGACGCTGTTCAAAGCGAACGCTGGGTCTTTTGAAGAGAGTTTTAGAAATTCATGTCCAAACTAGCGTTGGTTTTTTTGATGTTGGCCCTACTGAGTCTGGTCACCGATGTGTTCAACACCGGCGGCGAATTCGGCAACCTGCCCTTGATAGCGGCGGCCCTGTTTTTTAGCTGCTGGCTGGTGGCATTGTTCATCGGCCGCCGGATCAAATTTGACCCGCAGTTACGCTGAGTCCGGGAGCGCATTGGCTTCATCTACCAGCGCTAACAATCTTTGAACACCCACCTCTAATGCCGCTGAGTTATCCAAAACGTGTACGTGCTGCGCTTCAAGCGCGCTTACCGAACTGATAAACAAGTCATTGCGTTTTAGCCGAGCACTGATGTCTTCAAGCGTCTCACGCCCCCTTGCCAATAAGCGTTGGCGCAGAACGGCCGTATCAACCCGCAACATAATTGCCAGCAAAGCCGGATAGCGCTTGCGGGCTTGATCCAGATAACCCCTGGATCCGTTAACCAGCACATGACGCCCTGCGTTGAGCCAATTATCGAGCTGCACCGGGATGCCGTAATCCAGCCCATTAGCCTGCCAACTCAAAGCAAAGGCACCCTCTTCGTTGAGCGAATCAAAGCGCTCGCGGGACACACTCAGGGCGTCCTCTCCGACCGCTTCGGCAGAGCGCGTAATCACGCGCCTGACAACCTCACACCCACGAGCCTGCAACTGTTCACGTGCGGCATCAATCAGGCTGTCCTTGCCTGAGCCCGAAGGCCCCATCAAGTAGATCAATTTGCCGGGCATGCTCAAAACCTCAAAGGACGTGGCCATCTGCGACACAACATTTATTTCAATATAACCAGGGTCAAAATTACGATTTTCTAGCGTCTAACTGAGGTTAAAAACGGCTCCATATGAGCTTTCAGATGAACGGCCAACCTGCAAACTATCCAAACCAATACACAATTCTGATAATCACTACTGGCATAAAGCCTTTATCCGGTTCAATATTTGTCACAGAATTGACGCCAAGGAAGTGGCAGATTTGAGGCATGATGCGGGCCTCCTAGCAATTCAGGTTGAACATTTGGCCAGAAGGACGGTCTTAAAAGACATCCTGCGGCCAATTCCGAGAACCGCTCCCCTGAACTTACCGGTTAACTATATGCGCCCATTGAAACAGGCAATTTATTCGAGCCGCACGGCTGACAAATTCGTCGTACGTCTGCCAGACGGAATGCGCGAGCGCATCGCTGAAGTGGCTCGCAACCATCACCGCAGCATGAACTCAGAAATCATCGCTCGCCTTGAACAAAGCCTTATTCAGGAAGGCGCACTGGGTGACGAACTCAGCATGCGCCTGGACAGCCCTGAGCTTTCGCTGCATGAACGTGAGCTGCTGCAACGCTTCCGTCAACTGTCGCATCGCCAACAAAACGCTTTGGTTTCACTGATTGCACACGACACTGAAATGGCTGCTGACGCATCCTGATCCAAACCAAATACTAAAAAGCCAGCACTGCGCTGGCTTTTTTTATGGGTCGCATTCGGGCCAAAAACCAAAACACCCTCATTGCTCCAGATACAAAAACGGCCTGATCAGGGCAATATCCAGATCAAGCCGTTGCGGTGTTAGTCAGAGCAGGAAAATCGTTGCCAGCCCCAAGAAGATAAAGAACCCACCACTGTCAGTCATCGCCGTGATCATCACGCTCGCCCCCATCGCCGGATCGCGACCCAATCGGGCGAGTGTCATGGGGATCAGCACCCCCATCAACGCCGCTAACAGCAGGTTAAGCGTCATGGCTGCCGTCATCACCACGCCCAGTGACCAACTGCCATACAGCAGATACGCCACTACGCCGATCACACCGCCCCACACAAGGCCGTTGATCAAGCCGACGGCTAATTCTTTACGCATCAAACGCGAGGTGCTGCCTGTATTAACCTGATCAAGCGCCATCGCTCGCACAATCATGGTAATGGTCTGGTTGCCGGAGTTACCGCCAATACCCGCAACAATTGGCATCAGAGCCGCCAGTGCCACCAACTTTTCAATCGAGCCTTCAAACAGGCCGATTACACGTGAAGCAATGAATGCTGTAATCAAGTTAACGGCCAACCAGGCCCAACGGTTACGCAGGGACTTCCAGACCGAGGCAAAAATGTCTTCCTCTTCACGCAGACCAGCCATGTTGAGGACTTCGTTTTCGCTCTCTTCACGAATCAGGTCGACCATTTCGTCGATGGTCAAACGGCCAATCAGCTTACCGTTTTTGTCGACCACGGGCGCCGAGATCAAGTCGTAGCGCTCAAACGCTTGCGCCGCATCGTAGGCGTCTTCGTCCGGATGAAAACTCACCGGGTCACTGGCCATCACTTCGGACACTTGTTTTTCTGGGTCGTTAACCAGCAAACGTTTGATTGGCAACACGCCTTTGAGCGCGCCATCGTAATCAACCACAAACAGCTTGTCAGTGTGCCCCGGCAGTTCTTTGAGACGACGCAGGTAACGCAAGACAACTTCAAGGCTCACATCCTCACGGATCGTGACCATCTCAAAGTCCATCAAGGCACCGACTTGGTCCTCGTTATAGGACAGTGCGGAGCGAACGCGCTCACGCTGCTGACCATCAAGGGTCTCCATCAGCTCATGGATGACGTCTCGCGGCAGCTCAGGGGCCAAGTCAGCGAGTTCGTCGGCATCCATCTCCTTGGCTGCTGCCAGGAGCTCCTGATCATCCATATCGGCGATCAGGGTTTCACGAACCGAATCAGAAACTTCGAGCAGGATATCGCCGTCACGATCAGCCTTGACCAACTGCCAGACCGTAAGACGGTCGTCCAGTGGCAATGCTTCAAGGATGTAGGCAACGTCTGCGGAGTGCAGGTCTTCCAGCTTGCGCTGGAGTTCAACAAGATTTTGGCGATGGACCAGGTTTTCAACCCGGTCATGGTGATGGCCTTCTTGACGATGAGTCAGGTCTTCAACCACACGCTGGCGGTTAAGCAGCTCAATCACTTGAGCGAGGCGGCTTTGCAGGCTTTCTTGTGTTTTCTTTACTTCAACTTCGGTCATAGGCGAACTCCACTCCCAGCAGCAGAGCACGCCGGAAGGATCAATCAGTCAATTCATGATTGGAAAAACGAGAGGCTGAGTTACTACTGGGTAAGTCCATGGAGGTATTCCACAAGCCCCGGCGGGGCTGACGGGCGCAATCATACACGGCTTAAAAATTAATGACGCTAAAAATCTTGAGGATTACAAACCCTTGCGCCAAAGGCTCGCACTTTGTTCAAGCACTGCTTGTGCGACGCCGAACGAGCAGTAGAAAACACACGCGCCGCGAAAACTTTCTGCACGCTGCATGCTCCTAAGCAGACACCAGCCTGCGCAGTTAATTCCTGCAGAGGGGCTACTCGGTTTTTTTGCAGGGAGTAAAAGAATATGAGCCTGTTCTCTCAGAAAACATGTCGGGAGTTGCACCCGGCAAATAACTCAAATCGCAGATAGCAAAAAGCCCGCAATAAATGCGGGCTTTTTGGTGTTTGGTGCACTCGACAGGATTCGAACCTGTGACCGCTCGGTTCGTAGCCGAGTACTCTATCCAGCTGAGCTACGAGTGCAAGTTGTGTTTGTTAGACCAGACCACCGCTGGTTGAAGC
>NZ_JBUZPJ010000023.1:0-28475 GCF_055406205.1 Pseudomonas sp. E315
CGCAGCGGCGTGGAAGGCGACACCATCACCCTCAACGTGCTGACCAACGACGTGTTGGGCGCCGACGGCGGGGCTGCAGGCGGTGCAGTGGTGGGCGTGAAAGTGGGCGTGAACCCGGCGACGGCTACAACGTCAGTCACCAGTGGTGGCAGTACCGTGATCAATGGCCTGTACGGCACCCTGATCCTGTCAGCCGACGGTACGGCGGTGTACAAAAGCACCCCGAACCTGGTGACGGGCGCTACAGCGACTGAAACCTTTACCTACACCATCCGCGATGCTGATGGCGATCAAAGCAGTACGACGCTGACTATAAACCTAACGGACAGCGGTCCACGAGTGCTTGGTGACACCCAGGTTCAAGTGAATGAAAGCGCTTTGGATACCCTCAAGGACGGCAATGACTTGGCGCCCGGAACGGTCACTGGCAGCGATCCGACGTCCACCGCAGAAACCGTCACGGGTAATTTGGCAGGCAACACCTCAGGTGGTGTTGGGCAACTGACTTTTACCCTGCAAGGCAGCACGACCGGGACGTATGGGCAGATTCAGCTCAATGCCAACGGCCAATACACCTACACCCTGACCTCGGCGCCTAAAACCACGCCGGGTGCCAACAACGGCGCCAACGTAGTGGCGGGTGAGACGTTCACCTATCAAGTGAAGGACTCTGTTGGTAACACCACCACGGGCACGATTAAAGTCAATATCGTCGATGACATACCCTCGGTTGTGGCGGGTAATCAATCGCTAACCTCGCAGCAAGTTGACTCTAACTTGCTGCTGGTGATTGACGTGTCGGGGAGTATGGCTTGGGATTCGGGTGTTCCTGGTAAAACCCGATTGCAGCTGGCGAAGGACTCCATTAACCAGTTGCTGGTCAAATACGCCGCGATGGGCAATGTCATGGTCGAGGTCGTGACCTTCAGCGATAGTTCAAAAAACGTCAGCGGTAAGTGGGTGACGGTGGCTCAAGCCAAGGCTTTTGTCGATGCGCTGCAGGCGGACAGTGGTACCAACTACGATGCAGGTATTGCAGGGTCCAAGACCGCCTTTGCAACCGCTGGCAAGTTGGTGGGTGCGCAAAACGTGGCGTACTTCTTCTCTGATGGCGAGCCCAACAGCGGCGATGCGATCGGGCCTGCGGACGAAGCGAGCCTCAAGACGTTTTATCAAGTCAACAACATCAACAGCTATGCCATTGGTCTGGGCACAGCCGCCACTAACCTGAACCTTGATCCAATCGCTTATAACGGCAGCACCAAAACTGATACCAACGCGGTAATTGTGACTGACCTGTCGCAATTGGATGCGGTGCTGACAGGCACTGTGCAGGCGCCCAAGGCAACAGGGTCGTTGCTGGATGGCGGGTCGTTTGGTGCGGATGGCGGCTTCATTAAAACGATCACCATCGACGGCATTACCTATACCTATAACCCAGCGGGCGCAGGCGCTGTGGCGTCAACAGGGTTGGCAACGCTTTATAGCTTCGATACGGTGACTAACACCCTGACGGTGACCACCAGCAAGGGCGGCAGCTTTGTCATTGACCTGGACACAGGGGAGTATGTCTACACGCTGACAAAAGTGGCAGCGACGGCATTCGACGAGACCATCACCTTTACGGTCAGTGACAATGACGGTGATCTGGCCGGCTCAGGCTTGGTGATTCATGTCACGCCAAACGCGGCGCCAGTGGCAGTGGCTGACAACATCATCACTAACATACTGTCATCGAGCATTGTGGTGCCTGCTGATCTGTTATTGGCCAATGATAGCGACCCTAATGGCGACCCTTTGACTGCCAGCCCCACCACCTTTCAAACATTGTGGGGGGCAAAAGGCGCGGACTTTACCGGCACGGCTGTCACGTCCAAAGTCACGTTCAACAATACCGCCAATACCTCGGCCAATCAGGCCATCACCCTTTCCCGAAGCGCCTTTCAGGCCAATACAACGGCTATGACGGCAGCGCTGGTAGTGTCGGGGCATTTGGGTGCTGTAACCATTGCTAATGCCAACGATGAGGACTTCATCAATGTCAGCCTCAAAAAGGGCGAAACATTGAACCTGAATCACGATTTGCCCAGCGGATGGATCAGCATGGAATACTCCTTTAATGGGGGAAACTATGTTGCGATTAATGATGGCCAGACCATTACCGCGGCACAAACCGGTGTCTATCAGATTCATTTGGTCAACATTGTCGATGGCGGGTCTTCAAATGGAAGCACGGCAGCTGAGAACTACAACCTGACAATGACCATCAACTACGGCAACTCGGCCGCTAACCCTGATTTTGCTGGCACTTACACCGCCACTGACACGTCTGGCAGCAGCAGTAGCGCAGGTGTCAACATCGCTTACCAGGCCGGGACTTCACTCTCGGGTACTGCCAACGATGATGTGATGCTGGTGGGGGCGGGCAATAACACCGTGCACGGGAATGGGGGGAATGATGTGCTGTCCGGCGGTGCCGGGAATAATAACTTCTATGGCGATGCCGGGAATGACTTGTTGTTCAGTGGCCCGGGTAATGACCTTTTGGATGGTGGTACGGGTGTTGATACTGCCAGCTATGCCCATGCCACTACGGGCGTAACTGTCACGCTCGGGCAGGTGGCTGCCCAGACGGGAGCGGGCATTGATACGTTGGTTTCGATCGAGAACTTGATCGGCTCCAACTACAACGACACGCTGATTGGTGACGGCGGTGCCAACGTGATTAATGGTGGTTTAGGCAATGACACGCTGATCGGCGGACTGGGTAACGACACGTTGATTGGCGGTGCTGGCAGCGATACGTTTTTGTGGCGTCAAGGTGATGTGGGGCGTGACACCGTGGCCGACTTTAAACCCGGCACCGACAAGCTTGACCTGTCGCAATTACTGCAAGGCGAGAGCGCTACATCAGCCTCGCTGGATGACTTCCTGCACTTCAAGGTCACGGTTGCAGGCACATCGCCAGTGACCACCATCGACATCAGTGCGGTGGCGGGCGGTGCGTCAGTTCAGACGATCGATTTGGCGGGGGTCAATCTGGCCAATCATTACGGTGTGACGCCGGGAGCAGGCGGGGTTATTGGTGGGGCGGATACAGCGACCATTATCAACGGCATGCTCAATGACCATTCGTTGAAGGTGGATACGGTGTAAGAGGAAACAGTAGGCCTGAGCTTGCTCGCCCTCATTTCGCTGCGTACTCGTAGAGGAATGAGGGTGGCTTGATCGCGAGCAAGCCCGCGTCTACAAACTAACGAGTGGCGTGAAAAAACGTTACGGCGATCAGGCAGAACGTTTAACTAGCGCTTTTCGAGGGTTTTCTGACGAAGGATATAAATGCTCACCAGCACTGCGCTGGTCAACATAAAGCTGCGTGCCCATATCAAGGGCACCAAATAGCAGGACAATCCAATGCTCAGCCACATCAGGCCAATGGCGTAAACCTTGCCCTTGAGCGGGATGCCGTTGCCATCAAGATAATCACGTATCCAAGGCCCGAGCCGAGGGTGCTCGACCAACCAGTGATAAAAACGAGGAGAACTGCGCGCAAAGCAGGCGGCAGCCAGTAACAGGAAAGGGGTTGTAGGCAAGACCGGCAAGAAAATACCGATGACCCCCAACACTACGCTCAGCCAGCCGATGGCAAACAGTGCGTAGCGCAGCAACCGTGGGCGGTTACTCGAAGGGGGCAAGGTCACTCAGCAATCAGTGGTGACGAGGCTTGAGGATCGCTGGTTTTTCGTCTGGAGCGTTGCACAGCAGGTACAGCGCTGTCAGGGCTTCAGGGATTTGAACGATCATGTCGTCCATCAAGTTGGCATCACTGGCGATGTCGGCGAACTCTGGTTGTTCATCGAACAAGCCCGAACCGACCATGATCGGCAGCAGCATTTCGCTGACTTCGTCTTCTGCGGTTTCGAACCAGGCTTCTTCACGGGTGAAAACGCCTTCCATGAAGCCGATGCACCAGCCGCGCAGGTCGGAATCATCCGGGTCATCGCCCAAGTCCAGATCGCAAGGCAGTTCGAACTCTTCGTCCGACGCCAGTTGGCGAGCGATATGGGCCTTGAGCTGGATCAAGGTGGCCTCGATCTCTGCGCGTTGGGCATCGTCTTTGTAGTGAGGCGACTCTTCAGAGAAGATGGCGTCAATCCATTCGCGCTCAGGGACTACTTCAGAGCAGATGGACAGGGCTGTCAGAAAACCGTGGGTGGCCACGTAGTCCAGCGCCTCGTCATGCAGCTCGTCGGCGTCGAGGAAGGCTTGCAGGCGGGTTAGTTGCTCAGCGAAGGACATTAAGGCATTACCTAGAAAATATACGATGTCGAATTCTAGGCTTTCTTGAGCCCGCAGGCCAGTCGCAGGGCACATTTGCCATCACTTCCCGGCGATCGGTGTTGTAATCACCGCGCCCTTTGCCGGGGACGGCTCGGGTATACTGCCGCGTTTTGTGATGCCCTGCGCTTAATGCGACGGATCCTGCGTCTGCTGCCCGAGGCTTTTAAAGGCTTGTGGCCACGCACGATACCGCCAGCGCGGGGGTGTTTCGGCGATTTCTGGAGTTTCTATGCTCGAACAGGCTCAACGCGTACTCAAAGACATCTTCGGCTATGACAGTTTCCGTGGCCGCCAAGGTGACATTATTGAGCGCGTGGCCAATGGTGGCGACGCTTTGGTGCTGATGCCAACGGGCGGCGGCAAATCCTTGTGCTTTCAGGTGCCCGCGCTGTTGCGTGATGGCTTGGCAGTGGTGGTTTCGCCGCTGATTGCCTTGATGGACGATCAGGTTGCCACGCTGGAAGAACTAGGCGTTGCCGCCGCAGCGTTGAATTCGACCCTGAGCGCTGAGCAGCAGCGTGATCTGGCGAATCGCATCAAGCGTGGTGAAGTGAAAATGCTGTATCTGGCGCCTGAGCGATTGGTGCAGCCGCGCATGATGGCGTTTTTACAAAGTTTGGACATTGCCCTGTTTGCTATCGACGAAGCACATTGCGTGTCGCAGTGGGGGCACGATTTTAGGCCCGAATACCTGCAATTGGGCCAGTTGGCCGAGATGTTTCCTAATGTGCCGCGCATCGCCCTGACCGCCACAGCAGACAAACGTACCCGCGAAGAAATCGTCACGCGCCTGCATTTGCAAAACGCAGAGCGCTTTTTGTCGAGCTTTGATCGCCCAAATATCTTTTATCGCATCGTGCCCAAAGAGCAGCCGCGCAAGCAGCTTTTGGCATTCCTGTCGGAGCGGCGCAGCGACGCGGGCATTGTGTACTGCCTGTCACGTAAAAAAGTCGATGAAGTAGCGCAGTTCCTGTGTGAACACGGGTTTCCGGCTTTGCCGTACCACGCGGGTTTGCCGAGCGACACCCGTGCAGCCAACCAAAAGCGCTTCCTCAATGAGGAAGGGCTGATCATGGTTGCGACCATTGCCTTTGGTATGGGAATCGACAAGTCCAACGTGCGCTTTGTTGCGCATTTAGATTTGCCCAAATCTCTGGAAGCTTACTATCAGGAAACCGGCCGGGCAGGCCGTGATGGTCTACCGGCAGATGCGTGGATGGCTTACGGCCTGCAAGACGTGGTGATGCTTAAGCAGATGCTGCAAAACTCTGAAGGCGATGAGCGGCACAAGCGCTTGGAGCATCACAAGCTCGACGCCATGTTGTCTTTGTGCGAAGAAACCCGCTGTCGCCGTCAGACTTTGCTCGCCTACTTTGATGAAGATATGCCGCAACCATGCGGGCATTGCGACAACTGCGTTGATGGCGTGCAAACCTGGGATGCGACGGAGCCTGCGCGTCAGGCGCTTTCGGCGATTTACCGCACAGGTCAGCGTTATGGCACTGGGCATTTGATCGACGTGCTGCTGGGCCGTGAGAACGAAAAAGTCCGTAGCTTTGGGCATCAACATTTGTCGGTGTTCGGAGTCGGTAAAGCGCGCGCCGAGGGGGAGTGGCGCACGCTGTTTCGCCAATTGGTCGCGCGTGGGCTGGCCGATATTGATATCGAAGGCTATGGCGGTTTGCGCTTGAATGACAGCTGCCGCCCGTTGCTTCGCGGCGAAGTGACATTGGAGTTGCGTCGTGAGCTCAAGCCACAAACCTCGGTCAAGAGCAGCTCTGCCAGCCCAGCCAGCCAATTGGTTCGCGGCGAAGAGCGCGAGCAATGGGAGGCCTTACGCGCCTTGCGTCGCAAACTGGCTGAAGAGCATGGCGTCCCGCCTTATGTCATCTTCCCGGACTCAACGCTGCTCGAAATGCTGCGCAGCCAACCGACGTCCTTGTCAGAAATGGCCACCGTCAGTGGTATCGGTGCACGCAAGCTGGAGCGTTACGGCGAAGCATTCCTCGAAGTGCTGGGCGGTCAGGCTGAAACCCCGAAAGTGGTTGCAGACATTCGACATGAGCTAATTAGCCTGGCGCGTGCCGGCATGACCCCGATGCAGATTTCAGGGCAATTGCAGTGTTCTGAAAAGAACGTTTACACCATGCTGGCTGAGGCTATCGGGCGTCAGGAACTGTCGTTGGAGCAAGCGCTGGACTTGCCAGAAGACCTGATGGAAGAAGTTCAGGATGCGTTTCTGGATGGAGAGGGTGAGCTGCCAAGCGTTGCCAGCATTGCTGAGCAGTTCAAAGGTCGGGTGCCGGAGGGTGTGCTGTATTGCGTGCGTGCGGCGTTGCAATCTGAGTTCGAAATTTAAACACCGTTTGCGTTATGTAACGATTGAGCGACGCGCAGGCCTTGCCTATCTGCAGGCTCCATGCTTAGCTGGCTAATAATTAGTTTCAGCCTATTTCAGTCTAACCATTGAGTTTTTTATGTCGTTAACGGATGAACATCGTTTTGGTATGCAACTGGCCCAAATGTCACGGGGTTGGCGTGCCGAACTGGATCGTCGCCTTGCGGGTCTGGGGCTTTCTCAAGCGCGTTGGCTGGTGCTGCTGCATTTGGCGCGATTTGACGGTGTGCCCACTCAGCGCGAATTGGCGCAAAGCGTAGGGGTTGAAGGCCCGACCTTGGCTCGATTGCTCGACAGTCTTGAAGCACAAGGGCTGGTGCAGCGCCATGCAGTGGTTGAAGACCGTCGCGCAAAGAAAATCGTACTCAGTGATACTGCCCGTCCGTTGATTGCACAAATCGAAGCCATCGCCACGGCGCTGCGTCACGAGCTGTTTGTGGGTATCAGTGAAGAAGAACAGCGCCTTTGCATGCGGGTTCATAGCCAAATTTTGGCCAACCTCGAAAAGAACTGATCCTCACCTATACCGATGGCTACGATCTTTTGACCCTGAAGGGTCGCAGCCTTCGGCAACGTCTGCCAAATGCCCGCCTGTAGTCGTTGATGAGTAGAGCGGGGCTACGTCTGGTAAGGCAGCCGCCGCATCGTCAGGCAGGTTCATTTGCGTGATTAGCGACCTTAAAACGTCTGCCCCAAATTCAAATACAACGCCTTCTGATCATCATCGTTAAAACCGTAGCTGAAGTTGAGCGGGCCTAACGGTGTGTCGAAGCCGATAAAAATGCTCGCCGCATTGATATAGCCACTGTCGAATTCGTTGTCGTTGTTCCAGGCGCGCCCGCGCTCCAGCGAAGCGCCGGCGTATAGCGGGAAATCAAACGGCAAATAAGAACGGGGCGTGAGTCGTCGGTAATAAACGGCACGCATCAGGCTGATGTTCTGTCCTGAAATGGCATCTTGCCTGAAACCCGACAACTGGCGTGCGCCCCCCAGCAAGAAGCTTGAGGTGACAACCTCTGCTTTGTCTAACGTGCGCCCATAGCGCCCGCCCAAAACCCACGTGTTGGGGCCATGACTCAGCGCTTTGTCTAAATGAAACTCCCACTGACGGTATTTTTCATCAGAGCCCAGCGCGGGATCAAACTGGCGCACGCTTAGGCCAATGTCTTCGCCCGAGTGCGGGAAGTAGACGTTATCCAGTGAGTCGAACGAGTATTTAATGTCGTAAAAGCCTTCGTTGAAGCTCGTGCTTGGCAAATCGCGTTCGCCAATTCTGACATCGGCTTTGCCCCAAGCTTCGCCAATCCCGAGGCGAATTTCGCCACTGTTGCCAATTTGGCGGCCCAAGTTCAAGCCAAAGCCGTAACGCTCAAGCCGGTATTCAGCGATGGGGTCGTTGTCCAATATGGCTTCGACGTTTTGTGACTGGGCATGAATGTACGGCGCGACAAAGTAGCGTGAACCGGCATCCAGAGGCTGATAAAACTCGCTGTACAACTCTTGTTGATCGCCGATTTGCACCCGTGTCAGCCACTCGGCGCCTAACTTATTGATGCCGTTGACCCGATAACTGGCGCCGATATTGAATGCGCTGTCGCCGCGCATGTCGTCAGACAAATTGAGCCCCAGTCTTAAGTAGTCAGTGCCACTGCGTTTGCCGCGCGCGCTGATCACCAATGTCTGCTCTTTGCCTTTGTGTACGACTCGATATTGCACCTGCTCGAAATAATCCAGGCCATACAGGGTGCCCATGTCCCGCTGTAAACGTCCCAGATCCAGCGGTTCACCCACGGGTTGGCGGATGTAGTAACGGATCACCGAATCGCCGATTTTGGAGTCATTTTCAATTTTGATCGCGGTAATGATCGGGTTACGTTGTTCGGGTGAGCGCGCTGCATTGAGCTGCACGTCTGCAGGCTGGCGCAAGCTGGCCATGCGCTTTTCGAGCACCTGTGTGGCCCGGTAGCCTGCATCGATGATCTCTTGCGAGTGGCCAAAGTCAGTCACGCCAAAACTGGCGAGCGAAGGTTGAATCAGTACATCGTCAGGTTGAAGAGAAGCCAGTTGCACTTCAGAGTTGCTGCGCGTCATCAAGGTGATGGACTGGTTGAGGATATCGAACACTGTATTGAGCTGTTTGCGCCCACGTAGCGGGGTGCCGATGTCGACCACAATGACCCTATCGACACCCATTTCGCGAGCCACATCCACCGGGACGTTATCGACCATACCGCCGTCTACCAGCAATTGGCCGTTGATTTCGACAGGAGCAAACACCGCTGGAAGCGACATGCTGGCGCGAATCACCTGAGGCAGGTGGCCTTTGCGAAATACCACTTTTTGACCGTTAACAATGTCGGTGGCCACGGCGCGAAAGGGGATGGGCAGTTTGTCGAAATCACGAATATCACTGCTGTGGGCCAGCAGGCTTTCGAGCAGCAAGGACAGGTTTTGGCCCTGAATCACGCCCAGCGGCAGGCCCAAGCTGCCATCGTCGCGAAAGCTGAGTTTTTGTTTAACCAAAAAATCCCGGTCATCCTGTTTGCGCCGAAACGGGACGTCTTCTCGAGCGGGTGAGTCGGATAAAGCCTCTTGCCAGTCGATATTGAGTGCGAGCTTTTCCAGTTCGTCGATCTTGTAGCCCGAGGCATACAAGCCGCCAATGACCGCACCCATACTGGTGCCCGCAATGGCATCAATATGAATGCCTTGCTCTTCCAGTGCTTTGAGCACACCGACGTGTGCCAGGCCGCGAGCTGCGCCGCCGGACAACACCAGACCAATTTTTGGGTGTGGGGTTTGCGCTGCAAACAGAACCAGCGGGCAAAGGCAAAGGAGTAGACAACTGAGCAGGCGGCGCATCTTGGATCTCTGGGCAAGCGAGAAAGGCGGCTATTATAGCGGCGCCTTTCATTACTTGAGCCTTAGAAATTATGTCGCAGAGCAAGCCACACATTGTCATCACCTACTGCACTCAATGCCAATGGTTGTTGCGTGCAGCGTGGCTGGCCCAAGAACTGCTCAGCACCTTTGCTGACGACTTGGAGCAGGTTGCGCTCAAGCCCGGTACGGGTGGGGTGTTTCACATCACGTGTGATGGCATCCAAATTTGGGAGCGCAAGGCCGATGGTGGCTTCCCTGAAGCCAAGGTGCTCAAGCAGCGGGTACGCGATCAAATCGACCCGCAGCGTGATCTGGGGCATAACGACCGGGTTCAGTGAGAGGTAGCGTCCAATACGGGCTTGGGCGGTGTCGGGCCACTGGCCAGGCGACTTGAAACCACAATCGCGATGATGATCAGTGCGCCGCCCAGCAGCATACGCAGCGTAGGTGTTTCGTGAAACAACACCCACGCCAGCGTGATGCCGTAAACCGGCTCCAGAGCAAACACAACAGCGGCGGTGCGTGCCTTGATGACCGCCAGGCTGGCGACGAACAGGCTGTGAGCCACACCGGTGCAAAGCACGCCGAGCAGGCTAATCCACAACCAGTCAAGCGGGCGCACTTCGCCAAGCTCTGGTGCGGCAAAGGGCAGCAGACACACCGCAACTACTGCGTTTTGCCACATAGCTGCTTGCACTGCGGGGACTCGTCCAGCGTTGGCACGATTGTTTAATGACAGCAACGAGAACAACAGCCCCGAAGCAATGGCCCATAACAGGCCTTCTGTGGCCTGACTGGCCAGATCAAATGCCGGTGTGACGAGGATCAGCCCCACACTGACCAGTACCACCAGCACGATTTCGTTGACGCGAATCCGTTCGCGAAAAATCAGCCCTTCGAGGATCACAGTAAAAGCCGGGAAGCTGGCAAAGCCTAGTGTTGCAATGGCGACGCCGGCGATTTTGACCGAAACAAAAAAACTCACCCAATGCCCGGCCAGCAGCAGGCCGCTGAGCAGCAGGCCACGAACGTCGCGGCTGGTGAGTGTTTGCCAGCGTGTATCTTTGGACAGCACTGCAAAACTGGCGAGCGCCAAGACTGCAAACCCGGCGCGGCCAAACACAATAATCGACGCCGAAGCCGCAGCGAGTTTGCCAAATACGCCTGTCAGGCCGAACAGCAAAGCACCGATGTGAAGCGCCCCCAAGGCGGTACGCGGGGTCATGGCAGTCCTTAGTCGAGAGTAACAAGGCGTGCAGTCTAAGGCGCTCGCACGCTGGGTGTCTGTCGTTAAACAAGCGTCAGTTGTCGCCAGACTCGCGGCGCAAAGCGCTGGGCGAAGCATCGAACTCACGCAGCATCGCGGCAGAGAATGCACTTTGTGATGAATAACCGACTCGGTTGGCAACGTCCCCAATGGGTAACGTACTGTGGCGCAGCAGGTGCAATGCGCTGTGCAAGCGACGATGACGAATGTAATCCATGGGAGTTTGCCCACTTTCACTCAGAAAGCGGCTGTGCAAGCGAGCGCAGGACAAACCGGCAATACGGGCCAAATCTGCGACTTGGAGCGGGTAAGCCGCATTTTGTTCGATGTAGGTATCCAATGCCGCCCAAGGCAGGCGTTTTGACTGGACATGCTCTGTTGCGAGGGCGTTCAAACTGGCCAGCAATAAAACCGCACCTTGGCGAGCCATCACAGGATCACTCATGGCACTGGTGGCGAGCCAGTTGACCAATTGATGCTGCTTTGGTGTCAGGCTCAAGTGCCCCGCAGTGCCGAGCAGTCGGCGACTGGTATCGGCGTGTGCGCCCAATGATTGAGCAAGCCAGTCTTCGTTCGGTACATCGAGTACCAAGCAATGGCTGCCGCGTGCGCTCTCGCAGGTGTGATGATGGCCTTCAGGTATTACCAGCAAATGGTGTTGCTGCAACAAACTGGCCCGGCCGTCTACCTCGAAGTCGAGCTTGCCAGACAAGTTGATCACCACCTGTGCGTGCTCATGACTGTGAGCAATCACGTCTTGGCGATAATGACGCAGTGACAGGATGTGGCCCATAGTGGTCTCTGTCGGCTAATGACGTTAAGGGTCAAAGAGCGCACTCCTACAGAAGCGCTGTTATCAGTGCCGCCAAAACGCCGGTATGCACAGAACAAACACGGTAATGATCTCTAGACGTCCAAGCAACATGCCCAACGACAGGATCCACTTGGCTGCATCCGGCAGGGTGGCAAAGTTGCCTGATGGCCCAATGGTCTCGCCCAGCCCCGGCCCCACACCAGACACGGTGCTGGCGGCCCCGGTGAGGGCGGTCATCCAGTCCAGACCCAGCAGCGACAGGGCCAGTGCAATCACGCAAATGGTGATGGCAAAGAAGAACGAGAACGTGAGAATCGAGCGTACGATTTCTTCATCGAGCCGGTGGCCGTTGTACTTTTGTTTGATCACCGCCCGCGGGTGGATCAACTGATTCAGGTTGGCCTTGAGCAGGATATAAGCGACTTGAAAGCGGAAAATTTTGATCCCGCCCGCTGTCGAGCCGGAACAGCCGCCAATAAAACCCAGATAGAAAAACAGCATCAGTGAGAAATTGCCCCACAGGCTGTAGTCGCCAAGGGCAAAACCGGTGGTGGTGACCACCGACGTGACGTTTAGCGCCACATGGCGAAAGGCGTCCCACCACGGCATGTTGGTCGTCCACCAATACCAAGTGCTCAGCACCAGCCAAGTCACCAGCAGCAGCCCGAGTAAACCTTGAACTTGTTGGTCTTTGATCAGGGCCTTGCGGTGGCCGCGCAGCGTGGCGACGTACAAGGTGAAGGGCAAGCTGCCCATAATCATGACGACAATCGCGACCCAGTGAACAGCCGGTTGTGACCATTTGGCCAGCGATTGGTCGGAGGTCGAGAACCCGCCCGTAGAAATGGCCGACATGGCATGGTTGATCGAATCAAAAACGCTCATGCCCGCCCACCAAAAGGCCAGACTGCCCAGGATGGTGATGCCCACATAAGTGGCCACAATCAGTCGGGCCACCATGTGTGAGCGGGGCATGACTTTTTCAGAGCGGTCAGACGACTCGGTCTGGAACAGACGCATGCCGCCGATTCGCAGCAAGGGCAAAATGGCGACAGCCATACCGATAAAGCCGATACCGCCTAGCCAGTGCAGCATGGAGCGCCACATCAGGATGCCCGGCGACATGGTGTCCAGCCCACTGAGCACCGTTGCGCCGGTGGCGGTAATGCCGGACATGCTTTCGAAAAATGAGTCGGTGTAGCTGATGTGCTGGGTCAGCAAAAATGGCAGCGCAGCAAAGATACACACCACCACCCAGCTGGAGACAGTCAGCAGGTACATGTCGCGCGGGCGCAGGTGAACTTGTTCCGGTCGTCCCGGTAAAACCAGCGCCAACCCTGCAACAAAGGTAATCAGACTGGCCCAGAGAAAGGACGGCAAGTCGCCCAGATGATCGTAAATCACCAGTGTCAGCATAGGCACGGCCATGCTGACCGCCAACGTAATCAGGAAGATGCCGATGATAAAACCAATGATGCGTAAAGTCGGCAACGCCATGAAGTCAGCTCGGGCATGGAAGAGGGGCGCCATTCTACCTGTGGGCGGGGGTATGTAAACCGCCAACCCTGTAGGAGATACCGTTAGAATAGCCGCACATTTTCATCAGGAGGTGGCCGATGGAGGCTCTCGACGCTTTACTCAACCGTGTTTCTGCTCCGCGCCTGCTCGATCCTGCGCCTACGGCACAACAGCGAGAAGCCCTTTTCGCAGCGGCCCTGCGGGCTCCCGACCATGGTCAATTACGACCTTATCGTTTTTTGACTGTTGAAGGCCAAGCCCGCCAGCAGTTGGGCGAAATACTGGCCGAGGCCGTGCAAGCTCAAGGCGGCGAAGTGACTCAGGCGGCATTGGATAAAGCCCGGGCCATGCCATTGCGCGCACCCTTGGTGGTGGTTGTGGTTGCACGCTTGCAAGAGCATTTCAAAGTGCCCAAGTCTGAGCAGCTGATCACTGCGGGCTGTGCAGCCCATGCCATTGAGCTGGCGGCTTACGCTCAAGGCATTGGCGCTGTGTGGCGCACGGGCGAATTATCGTATGCGCCGCAGGTGGCCAAAGGGCTTGGCTTGGCGCAAAACGAAGAAGTGGTGGCTTTTCTTTACTTGGGCACTGCGCAAAATGAACTGCGCACGGCTCCCAAAGTGGATACCACCGAATTCGTAACCGCATGGTCGGCGTAAGGATAAGCACCTTACTGCACTCTACGGGTTAGCGAAAAACGCGGTAGCAACTACCGAAGGCTGCGATTTTGTCCAAATAAAGTTCGCAGCCTGCGCGACAGCAGTCATTTTTTTAAAGTGTGCCGCTTGGCTTTAAAGGCAGCTCTAGGGTGGCAACAAACCCGCCGTCCGGGTGATTGTTCAGCACCAAGCGCCCACCGTGACGCTCTGCTGCCCGGCGTGCAATCGCCAGGCCCAGGCCATGCCCGGCAGCCGTTTGGCCCGGCGCACGGAAGAAGGGCTCGCCCAACTGTGTCAAATACTCTTCTGCCACCCCCGGCCCGTGATCGCGAACGCTGATGAGGATGCGTTCGTGCTCGCGCACGGCCGTCAACTCAATCGGCTGCTGCTGCGGGTTGAAACGCTGCGCGTTACGCAACAGGTTATCCACGGCCCGTTCAATCATGGTGGGCCAGCCACTGAGCGTGAGATCGGGGTCGGCCGTGAGCTGCACATGTTGTTCGGGGGCCGCCATTGAAGCGTCTTTTTGCACCGCAGTGAGTAGCGCATTCAGTTCGATGTGTTCGGCGCTGGCTTGATCGGCATCAACCCGGGCCAGTGTCAGGATTTCGCTGATCAATGATTCCAGGCGATCACACTCACGGGTCAAACGTGGCCAGAGCTTTTCTCGCTCATCTGGGCCAGCACGCTCGGCCAGCGCCAAGGCGATACGTAATCTGGCCAAGGGTGATCGTAACTCGTGGGACACATCACGTAGTAATTGCCGTTGGCTACCGATCAGGCTTTGCAGGCGTGCGCCCATACGGTTGAAGTCAGTGGCCAGCACGCCAAACTCGTCGCGCCTTGAGGCCAGTCGCGCCAAGCTGTTTTGTTGATATGTGGTTTGCCCCAAATCATGCACCGCTCCCCGTAAACGGCTCAGCGGTCTGGTAATCGATAGTGTGACCAGCAGGCTGAACAGCGTCAGCACCACGAGGGCAATCCCCAGCGCGCTTAACGGCCAGATCAAGCTTTCGCGATGCCAGGCGTCCAGCTCAGGGTTTGGGATCCGGTAAATCAGCAGGTAGGTTTCTGCTGTAGTGGGGCTGGTGTATTCGACTGTCAGGCGACGCCAAGGCAATTGATTGTCTGTGCCGTGGCTTTGCCGGGCTTCCCAAGCTGCGGCCCTGCGCGGGAAAGTGCCTCGCACCAGTGGGTCGCCACTTTCATTGAGCACTTGCACGTCAATGTGATAACGGCGCTTGCGACGTTCAAGAAAATCCTGAGCCGCGTCGGCACCCTGGGTTTCATAACGCTGGGTCCATTCCTGAGCCAGCGAAGCAATGCCGGGGTGACGGCTGAGAATCCACGCGTCCTGATTGAGCATGTGCCCAAGCAGGATCGACAGCCCTGCGACCAAGGCAATTGCCAGCCAAAAACTGGCAAGAATGCGCCAAAACAGTGATCGCACGGTGTGTCCTCATGGGTGATGAATTAAAACGGCCAAAGCCCAACGGCTGGTGGGCCGTTGGGCTTGGAAGGTGCGCGGATTATTGCGCTTTTGGAGCCTGTTGTGCTTTCCAGTCTTTGAACTGTTTCCACTCGGCTTGACGTTCAGTGCGTTTCTTTTGCATGTCGTCGAAACGTTTTTGCTGATCAGGCTTGAGCAAAGCACGAATATCGCTCTGGGTCTTCTCGTGCTTGGCAGCGATTTCGTCTTTCAGCGCCTTTTGATCAGCTGCTGGGAGTTTCTCCAGATACTTTTCGACCAGTTGCTTACGTTCTTGCATTTGCTCGCCCATCAACTTGCCAATTTGCTGGCGCTGTTCGCGGCTCAGGTCCAGTTGGCTGTAAGGGGCGTTGTGGCCATGCTGCCCGCCGTGACGTTGACCCATTGGGCCGTCGCCTCCAGGCATGGCCATTGCAACGGTTGGCAGAGCAGCAGCGAACATCAAAGCAATTAGAGTCTTACGCATGGTGTGTCTCCTTATTACGGTTCCGGTGAATCCGGATGCGCCCAGTTTAGGGAGATCAAGGTCAATCGCTGTCAGCCAAGCGTAAAGCTTAGGTAAAGAAGGTTTTGCTGCAGGTTTACAAAAGGGAAACGCGCCCGTGAGGGTTGCGAAGGGGGCGCAACGGCCTCACATGTGTTCAGGCGCTGTAGTAATAACCTCGGCTGCGCAGGGCGACGATACGCGGGCTGCCATCAGGGTGCGGTCCAATCTTTTTGCGCAAGTTGCTGACGTGCATGTCCAGGCTGCGGTCGTACAGGGTCAGCTTGCGCCCTAGGGCGATTTGGGCCAGTTCCTGTTTGTCCAGTGGTTCGCCTGGCTGGCGCAACAAAGCCTCAAGGATGCGGCTTTCAGAAACGGTCAGAGTGATGTCGTGTTCGTTGATCGTGACGACCCCGCGCATTGGGCTGAAGCACAGGTCGCCCAGTTCCAGTTGAGTGGAGACCGCAGCCGGGTGGCTGCGTCGCAGCACCGCACGCAAACGGGCAGTCAACTCGCGAGGGTCACAGGGCTTGGCCAAGTAGTCATCAGCACCCAGTTCCAACCCTAAAATCCGGTCCAGAGGTTCTCCGCGAGCGGACAGCATCAGCACTGGCAGGTCAGGGTGGTCGTTACGCAATTGTTTGAGAAGCTCAAGGCCGCTGCCATCGGGCAGCATCACATCCAGCACCACGGCGTCAGGGCTGGACTCTGCAAGCGCCTTGCGAGCGCTGAAGCCATCGTGGCAAGCGCGAACCTGAAAGCCTTCCTGGCTCAGCCAACTGGTCAGCAGCTCGCATAACTCCTGATCATCATCTATCAGTAACAGGTCGCTCATGTCTCACTCAATTTATAGCCATTGCCGACGCTGTTTACGCCCGCCAGTGGCGAAGATACCGCACAGCAGTGCCAATAGCGCTACTGCGCCGCCGATCACAAACCATTTTTGCTGCTCGGTGAGCAGATTAAAACCGGGGCTGGCTTCAGCTTGAGTCAACTGCTGCTTGAGGTTTTGGTTCTCTTGGCGCAGTTGGCTTAATTGCTTGCTTTCGCGGGCTGTGTCAGCGCTTTTTAGCGCTTGGCTTAACTCACTGCGTAGGCGTTCGCTTTCTTTGAGACGTTGCTGCAAGTCGGTGATTTGAGTGCCTGCGCTAAGCGACAGCGGCACCGAGTTGTCATTAACGGGCATGTCTTCAGCCTGTGCCAGAGTACCGACCGAGCACATGATCAACAGCAAACACAGCAAACCTTGGCGCATCCCAACTCCTCATTTTTATAAGACATTCGGCAGGTTGTCGGCCGCCAAACGAGAATAATGAGCAGTGATACGGCGCAGTCAATCGGCTAAAAGGATTCACTGCGCCGCAGGGCTTACGGCAGAACTTGTTTGAACGGCTTGACGATCACATTGGCATAAACGCCTGCCGCGATGTACGGGTCAGCATCGGCCCAGGCTTGGGCGGCGCTCAGGGAGTCAAACTCGGCAACGATCAGGCTTCCGCTAAAACCGGCCGAGCCCGGATCATTACTGTCGATGGCAGGGTGCGGCCCGGCCAGTACGACACGGCCCTGGTCTTTAAGTTGATTGAGGCGCTCAAGGTGTGCCGGGCGAGCAGCCAGACGAGCTTCCAGCGAATTGGCGACGTCTGTGGCAATGATTGCGTAGAGCATGTCAGTCCTCGGTTTTGGAGGTTGAAGGGTCGGTGTCATGCAGGTGGCGCGACAGATAAATGCCTTGGCCTACCAAAAACAACAGGGTCATGCCCAAGCTGCCGAACACTTTAAAGTCGACCCAGATGCTTTGGAAAGTGAAGGCCACAAACAGGTTGGCTGCGCCGCAGAAGATAAAGAAGGCGACCCAGGCCAGATTGAGGCGAGTCCACACAGCATCGGGCAGGGTCAAGGCATGACCCATCACGCGTTTGATCAGTAGCTTGTCGCCAATGAAGTGGCTACCGGCAAAAGCCAGTGCAAACAGCCAGTTCACCACTGGCGCCTTCCATTTCAGGAAGGTTTCGCTGTGAAACGCCAGCGTCAGGCTGCCAAACACTAGGCAAGCAATCAGCGTCAGCCATTGGCTTTTTTCGAGTTTGCGTTGAGAGATAAACAACGCACCGTAGACCACCAGAGAGCTGATGATCAGCATCGCAGTGGCGCTGTAGATACCGCCGACCGTCAGGCTGTGCCCGGCGATTTCGACGATGCGCGGTTCGATTTTGTAGACGATGAAAAACAGTAACAGCGGGATGAAGTCGATGAATTGTTTCACAGTGGCAGCCAGAAGCAGGATGTGTCGGCATAATAACAAACATCAATGACAGCGAAAGCGTCAGCTAGAGGTTATTAAATTCCCGTGGAAATTGACTTGCATTGCCATAGCACAGCGTCTGACGGCGCTTTGGCGCCCGCGGTACTGGTTGCGCGTGCGTTCGAGAAAGGTGTGCGAGTCCTGGCCCTGACCGATCACGATACACTTGAGGGCCTTGAAGAGGCCCGTGCAGCCGCTCAGGCGCTGAACATGCAGTTGGTTAACGGCGTCGAATTGTCTTGTACTTGGGGCGGGGCGACGATTCATGTGCTCGGCTACGGTTTTGACATCAACGCTCCGGCGCTGCTGGAGGCAATTGCCAAGCTGCATGAGGGCCGTTGGCTGCGTGCCGAAGAAATCAGCCGCAAGCTGGCACTTAAAGGTATGCCTGGCGCCCTTGAAGGTGCGCGGGCCATTCAAAAAACTTTGGGCGATAGCGGCAATGCGCCTGCCCGTCCGCATTTTGCGGACTTTTTGGTAGAGGCGGGGTATGTCAAAGACCGTGCCGAAGCGTTCCGCAAGTGGCTGGGTGCCGGCAAATTGGGCGATGTTAAGCAGCATTGGCCAACCCTCGAAGACACCGTTGGCACCCTGCGTGCTGCTGGTGCCTGGGTCAGTCTGGCGCACCCGTCGCATTACGATTTCACGCGTAGCAAACGCCGACGCCTGATTGGCGACTATATTCAAGCAGGGGGTCACGCGATTGAGGTCGTCAATGGCTATCAGCCCGCTGAGCAAGTGGGCGGCCTGGCGATTCTGGCGCGTGAGTTCGGTCTGCTGGTGACTGCCGGCAGTGATTTTCATGGCCCTGGAGGCTGGTCCGAGATTGGCGAATATCGCCCCATCCCGGAAGATCTGCCGCCATTGTGGTGTCGATTTAAATATGACCAGCCCACTGCCAACGTCTGAACAGGTAAACAACGTGAGTCAATTTTTCCAGATTCATCCGGAAAACCCTCAGCCGCGCCTGATTAAACAGGCGGTTGAGATCATCAGAAAAGGCGGCGTGGTGATCTATCCCACCGACTCGTCTTACGCGGTCGGTTGCCAAATGGGCGACAAGCACGCCATCGAAAGGATCAAGCGCCTGCGCAATCTAGACGATAAACACAACTTCACTCTGATGTGCAGTGACCTGTCCCAACTGGGGCTGTTCGCCAAGGTCGACACCGGTACGTTCCGTTTGCTCAAGGCCCACACGCCGGGGCCGTACACGTTTATCCTCAATGCCACCCGTGAGGTGCCGCGTTTATTGCTGCACCCCAAGCGTCGCACCATTGGTATGCGCGTGCCCAGCCACCCGCTGGCGCTGGCATTGTTGGCTGAGCTCAATGAACCGCTGATGAGCGTAACCCTGATTCTTCCGGGGCAAGCCGAGCCAATGGAAGACCCATACGAAATCCGTGATGCACTGGAAAAACAAGTCGACCTGATCATTGATGGCGGCTTTGGTGGCCACAAGGCTTCGACGGTGATCAGTCTGGTGGACGAAGAACCAGAAGTGGTTCGTGTGGGGTGCGGTGACCCGACGCCGTTTATGGTCGAGGCCTGATGTCTGACGTTGAAGTGATTGAAGCCGCAGACCCTCAAGCCGGTGCTCAGCAAGAACTGCCGTTTGCGATGGTTTATGGCCAGGCCGTCATCGAAATGCCTCAAGACTTGTACATCCCTCCGGATGCACTTGAGGTCTTTCTCGATGCGTTTGAAGGTCCGCTCGACTTGTTGCTGTACCTGATTCGCAAGCAAAACATCGACATTCTCGACATCCCCGTAGCGGAAATTACCCGGCAATACATGGGTTATGTTGAGTTGATGAAAACGGTGCGTTTGGAGTTGGCAGCCGAGTACCTAGTCATGGCCGCGATGTTGGCCGAGATCAAGTCACGCATGCTGTTGCCGCGCTCAGCCGAGATCGAAGAGGACGAGGGCGACCCGCGTGCCGAATTGATACGACGCTTGCAGCAATACGAGCGCTTTAAGGCCGCAGCTGAAGGGATTGATGGTTTAAGCCGGGTAGGGCGCGATGTGGTCGTGCCCAAACTGGATGCGCCTGAAGCCCGGGCGCGCAAACTGGTGCCCGATGTGGCGCTCGAAGAGCTGCTGATGTCGATGGCCGAAGTGTTGCGCCGCTCGGACATGTTTGAAAGCCATCAGGTCAGTCGCGAGGCGTTGTCTACCCGTGAACGCATGAGCGATGTGCTAGAACGCCTCAAAGGCGCAGGTTTTGTCCCCTTTGTTGAGCTGTTCACTGCCGAAGAAGGGCGTTTGGGGGTGGTCGTGACTTTTATGGCCATCCTTGAACTGGTCAAGGAGTCCTTGATCGAATTGGTACAGAACGAGCCCTACGCGGCGATCCATGTGCGGGCGAGAGCCGAGTAAAGAGCTGAAACCATGAATTTGACTGACCCCCGCGAGCTGGCCCCTTTGCTTGAAGCCTTTCTGTTGGCCTCGGGAAAGCCGCAAAGCCTTGAGCGTTTGTTTGAACTGTTTGAAGAGGGCGAGCGGCCCGAGCCGCCAGTCTTCAAAAAGGCCCTTGAACTGTTGCGCAAGTCCTGTGATGGCCGTGCCTTTGAGCTCAAGGAAGTGGCATCAGGCTATCGTTTGCAAATTCGCGAAAAGTTTTCGCCGTGGGTTGGCCGGCTGTGGGAAGAGCGCCCGCAACGCTATTCGCGTGCCATGCTCGAAACCATGGCCTTGATTGCGTATCGCCAGCCCATTACCCGTGGCGAAATCGAAGACGTGCGAGGCGTGGCGGTCAACAGCCACATCGTCAAAACCTTGCTTGAGCGCGAGTGGATTCGGGTGGTGGGTTATCGCGAAGTGCCGGGCCGGCCAGCGATGTTTGCGACCACCAAGGGTTTTTTGGATCACTTCAACCTGAAAAACCTCGACGACTTGCCGCCGCTGGCTGAGCTGCGCGAGTTGGAACCCGATCCCATCCTCGACTTTGACGATGCGCCAGTCCCAGCGCATCTTCAGGCGTTGGCTGACGAAAGCGCCGAGCCCGAGGAGCCCAAGGATGAAACCAGCTTTCGCACCTTGCTGGTGGAGCTGGACACAATGGAAGAGGGCCTTAAAACCGACTTTGATGATTTGCTGCGTGAGGATTTGGCCAGGGCGACGATGGCTACTGAAGAGCCGGCCCCAGCACCTGAGCCAGAGATCAGCGATGCTCAACAGGCACGTGCTCAACTGTTGGCCGCTGTTGCAGCCCTAGAACTGCCTCCTGCCATGAGCGACGAAGAGGCTGAGGCGCAAGCGTTGGCCGAGGCCATTGAGCAGGAACGCCGCGAGTTGGAAGACTGAGAAGCGCTTGCAGGCGCCAGTGGGCACCTGCAAGCGGGCCATCTTTCGGTCAATCAGCGCTGATGCACTCGATTACCGGCCGCATAGGTCTGCTGAACCGTGCGGTCATCGCCCAGTGTCATCAATACAAACAGTGTTTCGGCAATGTTCTTTGACTGCTTGAGGCGATAGCTCATCAGTGGCGTGGCGTTGTAATCGAGCACCAAAAAGTCAGCGTCGCTGCCCGGTTGCAAGGTGCCGATCTTATCTTCCAAGCGCAGTGCGCGTGCGCCGCCCAAAGTTGCCAGATACAAAGACTTGAACGGATTAAGGCGTGCGCCTTGTAACTGCATGACCTTGTAGGCTTCGTTCAGGGTGTTGAGCAGCGAAAAACTGGTGCCTGCGCCAACGTCTGTTCCCAGACCAACATTGAGCTTGTGCTTTTCGGCCATCGGCAAGTTGAACAAGCCACTGCCCAAGAACAAGTTTGAGGTCGGGCAGAAGGCTACAGCGGAGCCGGTTTCTGCCAGACGTGCGCATTCGTCATCACACAAATGCACGCCGTGGGCAAATACCGAGCGCTCGCCCAGCAGTTGGTAATGGTCGTATACATCCAGATAGCCTTTTCGCTCAGGGAACAGTGATTTAACCCACTCGATTTCCTGAAGGTTCTCGCTGATATGGGTATGCAAGTACACGTCCGGGTATTCGCTCAGCAACTTGCCCGCCATCGTTAGCTGCTCGGGGGTGCTGGTGGGGGCGAAACGTGGGGTCACGGCGTAGTGCAAGCGGCCTTTACCGTGCCAGCGGTCGATCAGCGCCTTGCTGTCGTTGTAGCCAGTTTCAGCCGTGTCAGTCAGGTACTCAGGCGCATTGCGATCCATCATCACTTTGCCAGCAATCAGGCGCAGGTCCAGACGCTGGGCAGCTTCGAACAGGGCGTCAACCGATTGCGGATGCACACTGCCAAACACCAGAGCGGTGGTGGTGCCGTTGCGCAACAGCTCCTTGAGGAAAACATCCGCGACTTCTTCGGCATGGGCCTTGTCGGCGAATTGGTTTTCGCACGGGAAGGTGTACGTGTTCAGCCAGTCCAGAAGTTGCTCGCCGTAGGCGCCGATCATTCCGGTTTGTGGGAAGTGAATATGCGTGTCGATAAAGCCGGGGGTGATCAGCGCATCGTGGTACTGGGTGATTTCAGTGTCGGCGGCCAGTGTGGCAAGCAGTTCGCTGGCCGGCCCTACAGCCTTGATCTGGCCGTTATCGACTACCAGCAAGCCATCTTCAAAATACTCATAGGACGCCTCGATCCCGACTTCGGCAGGGTCGGCGATGCTGTGCAAAATGGCGGCGCGATAGGCTTTACAGGTCATAACAACTCTCAGTGTGTGGCATGGCTGCGCCGTGAAAGCGGCAGCAATTGTTTAATAGGTTCAGCATTGGCCCTTTCGGCGCAGGCAGTCTGCTGGCCGAAATGGGCGTTGTAGGTCGCGATGATTTCGCCTGCGATGGAAATGGCAATTTCGACAGGCAATTTGCCTTTTACGTTGCTCAACCCCATCGGGCAGCGCATGCGCTGCAAATGGGCAGGGCTCAAACCTCGGTCGCGCAAACGGTGCTCAAACTTCACGCGCTTGGTTTTAGAGCCAATGAGGCCGAAGTAAGTAAAGTCGTTACGTTTGAGTAAGGCGACGCTGAGTTCCAGATCCAGGGCGTGATTATGCGTCATGACGATGCAGTAGCAACCCACTGGCAGCTCATTGACTTCATCAACAGGATCATCGGTCACGATCTGGCGTACCCCGGCGGGCATCGGGTCGGGGAATTCTTGTGCGCGGGAGTCGATCCAGCGCACGCGGCACGGCAGGCTGGCCAACAGCGGCACCAATGCGCGTGCTACATGACCGGCGCCGAACACTGCAATCTGCGCCTGCACCTGGCCCATCGGCTCGAACAGCAATACCGTCACGCCTCCACAGCACTGGCCCAGACTCGCGCCCAGGCTAAAACGCTGCAGATGCGTCGCGTACTGGCCCTCACTGAGCATCTGGCGGGCAATTTCCATGGCCTTGTATTCCAGATGGCCGCCGCCAATGGTGTCGAATGTCTGGCTGGCGCTGATGACCATTTTTGAGCCCGCATTACGCGGGGTTGAGCCTTGTTCCTCAATGATAGTGACGAGCACACAAGGTTCGCCCTGTTGCTGTAGGTCTGCCAGAGCACTGATCCAGTTATTCATGGCGTGCACCTTCTGACAGGCTTTGGCGCATTTGCTCACAACCCCACAGCACGCGTTCCGGGGTGGCTGGCGCATCGATGTTCGGTTGCACCCGGTAATCGGCCAAGCTCGCCACTGCGTCCTTGATAGCGCACCACGCGGCAATGCCTAGCATAAACGGCGGCTCGCCTACGGCTTTGGAGTGAAACACAGTGTCTTCGGGGTTTTTACGGTTTTCGACCAGCGTCACACGCAAGTCCAGCGGCATATCGGCTACTGCCGGAACCTTGTAGCTGGCCGGGCTGTTGGTCATTAACTTGCCTTTGGCATTCCAGACCAGTTCTTCCATGGTCAGCCAGCCTGCGCCCTGCAGGTAGCCACCCTCGACCTGACCGATATCAATGGCAGGGTTCAATGAAGCGCCGACGTCATGCAGGATGTCGGTGCGTAACATTTTGTATTCGCCGGTCAGGGTGTCGACGATCACCTCCGCGCAGGCAGCGCCGAACGCGAAGTAGTAGAACGGCCGCCCACGCGCTTGAGTGCGGTCATAGAAAATTTTCGGGGTTTTGTAATAGCCCGTACTCGACAGTGACACTTGGCCGAAGTACGCCTGCTGCACCAAGGTTTCGAAGCTCATCATTAGCTCGCCCACGCGCACCTGGCCGTTGTTAAACACCACGTCCTGTGGGTTGACCTGATACTTGTTGGCGGCGAACTCGATCAGTCGCTGCTTGATGATCTCGGCAGCATTTTGCGCCGCCTTGCCATTCAGATCGGCCCCGCTGGAAGCTGCCGTGGGCGAAGTGTTAGGCACTTTGTCGGTGTTGGTCGCGGTGATTTGTACACGACTGATGTCCACCTGAAACACCTCAGCCACCACCTGAGCGACTTTGATATTCAAGCCCTGACCCATTTCAGTGCCGCCGTGGTTGAGGTGGATGCTGCCATCGGTGTAGATGTGGATTAGCGCTCCAGCTTGGTTGAGGAAGCTGGCAGTGAAGGAAATACCAAATTTGACGGGGGTTAATGCCAGCCCTTTTTTCAGAATGGGGTTGCTGGCGTTGAACGCTTTGATTGCTGAGCGTCGTTCAGCGTACTGGCTGCTGGCTTCCAGGTCGGCAGTCATTTCGTGCAGCAAGTTGTGCTCCACGGTCTGGTGATAGTGGGTCACGTTGCGTTCGGTTTTGCCGTAATAGTTGGCCTTGCGCACTGCCAGCGGGTCGAGGCCCAAGTGGCGGGCAATGCGATCCATGACTTCTTCGATCGCCACCATGCCTTGCGGCCCGCCGAAGCCGCGGTAGGCGGTGTTGGAGGCGGTGTTGGTTTTGCAGCGGTGGCCATTGATCGTTGCATCACCTAGGTAGTAAGCGTTGTCGGCGTGAAACATGGCGCGGTCGACGATAGAGTTGGACAAGTCCGGCGAATAGCCGCAGTTGCCTGCCAGCTCCAGTTGAATGCCTTGCAACTGACCGCTGGCATCGAAGCCAACGTCATACTCAACATAGAACGGGTGCCGCTTGCCAGTCATCAGCATGTCTTCGACCCGGGGCAGGCGCATTTTTGTGGGCTGCCCGGTCAAGTGGGCGACCACGGCGCACAGGCAGGCGGGGCTTGCCGCTTGCGTCTCTTTACCGCCAAACCCACCGCCCATGCGGCGCATGTCGACCACGACCTTGTTCATCGAAACATTGAGCACTTCGGCGACCAGTTTTTGGATCTCGGTCGGGTTTTGCGTTGAGCAATACACCAGCATGCCGCCATCTTCAGTGGGCATGACCGATGAAACTTGGGTTTCGAGGTAAAAGTGTTCCTGGCCGCCGATATGGAGGCTGCCTTGCAGGCGGTGGCGGGCGTTGGCCAGCGCGCTGGCCGAATCGCCGCGCTGGTGGGTGTGACTGTCGAGCACGAAATGCCGGGCGCGCAGGGCCTGAACCACATCGAGCACCGGCTCCAGATCTTCATATTCAATAATGGCGGCCATTGCCGCTGCGCGCGCGGTGTCCAGATCGCAGGCGGCAACAGCCAGCACGGGCTGCCCGACAAACTCCACTGTGTCGATGGCCAGCAGCGGGTCGCCGGGCAAGAGCGGGCCAATGTCTTTGAGGCCAGGAATGTCTTGGTGGGTGATGACCAGGCGCACGCCTTCGAAGGCAAGGCAGGGCGATGTATCGACGTGAATGATTTTGGCGTGTGCCCGGTCAGACAAGCGCGCATAAAGGTGTAGCTGGTTGGGAAACTCCAGCCGGTCGTCGATGTACTGGGCCTCGCCTGAGACGTGTTTATCGGCGCTGTCATGCTTAATGCTGCGGCCCACGCCGGTTTTCAACTGCTGTTTAAACAGTGCGCTGAGTTCAGCCTGAGTCGGTTCGGGTGTGTGATGGTTAGACATAGTCGGTCACCCGCGTTTCAAGGGCTGGCGTTTGCAGCTCGATAAAGAACTTGCGCAGCAGATTCTGCGCAATCAGCAAGCGGTACTCCTTGCTGGCGCGAAAATCTGACAGTGGCGTGAAGTCTTGGCTCAATGCCGTGCAAGCGCGCTCTAGGGTGCTTGAGTCCCAAGCCGAGCCGAGCAGAGCGGTTTCACAGGCGCTGGCGCGCTTGGCGGTGGCGGCCATACCGCCAAAGGCGACGCGTGCGCGGGTGACCACGCCGTTTTCAATGCCCACGTTGAAGGCGGCGCAGACTGCGCTGATGTCGTCATCCAAGCGTTTGGACACTTTGTAGGCGCGAAAAGTCTGGCTCGGATCAGTCAGGGGGATGACGACTTTTTCGATAAATTCCCCCGCTTGGCGTGCTGTTACCCGGTAGTCGAGGAAGTAATCCTCAAGTGCCAAGCTGCGCTGCTCTTTGCCTTTGCGCAGCACCAGCGTTGCACCGAGGGCTATCAGCAGCGGCGGCGCGTCACCAATGGGCGAGGCGTTACCAATGTTGCCGCCCAGCGTGCCTTGGTTGCGTATCTGCAGCGAAGCAAAGCGTTGCAGCAGTTCGCCGAAGTCCGGGTATTGAGTGTTGAGGCTGTCATACGCGTCGGACAGAGAAACAGCGGCGCCGATTTCAAGCCGGTCATCAAAGTGCTCGATACGTTTCATTTCAGCCACGTGGCCGAGGTAGATCATCATCGGCAAGGGGCGATGAAACTGTGTGACTTGCAGCGCCAGATCAGTGCCGCCCGCCAGCAAATGGGCTTGTGGATGCGTTTCATACGCGTCGGCCAGGTCACTGATGTTCAGCGGCAGCAGGCAGCGTTTACCGTCACGGCTTAGCTCGACGGTCTGCGTGGGGCGAATGGCTTTGAGCTGAGTGATGATGTCATCTCGCCGGGCGTCAAATTGATCGCCATCGGTGGCGCTGCACGCTAAATCGGCGGCAGCCAGAATCGGGCGATAGCCGGTACAGCGGCACAAATTACCTGCCAGTGCCTCATGGGCCTGATGGGGCTTGGCATCGGCACTGTTTTTTTGCAGCGCAAACAATGACATCACAAAGCCAGGGGTACAAAAACCGCATTGCGAGCCGTGGCAGTCGACCATAGCCTGCTGCACGCTGTGCAATTGGCCTTGATGCTTGAGGTCTTCAACGCTGATCAACTGTTTGCCATGCAAGGTGCAAACGAACGTCAGGCACGCATTGAGGCTGCGATAGCGCAGCCGCTCAATCCCTTGGGCGTCGGCATGCAGCTCGCCCACAACCACGGTGCAGGCGCCACAGTCACCACTGGCGCACCCTTCTTTGGTGCCGCACTTATGCAGATGATTGCGCAGGTAATTGAGCACCGTCAGGTTTGGGTCCAGAGCGTGCTCTGTTCGCAACGTTTGGTTGACTAGAAACTGGATCACGTAAGGCCTCGCAATATCATTATTTTTATCGGGCGGGATGAGGCTGAATCTAGCCATAACTGACTCCTGGGTCAAGAAATCGAAAGCACACATCCCGGTGATTGATCGCTTGCCGATTTATTTGCTTATTTCATGCCACATTCAGCGCTTGAGGCACTCTGCTAGTGTGCCGTCTCAGAATTGTTGGCCCTGCTCGTCAGTGAAGCCATCGTCTCGCGGCCCGCTGGATCTTATTCAATATGTCTTCCCCTTTCGCACTCCATACATACCGTGTCGGCTGTGCATTTCGCCAAAGGCAAGCCAGGCTGGGTGCGTTCAAGCACCTTAACTTGGCTCTTCTCATCGCAGCAGAGCGACAGCGCTTTATCGGGCGGTTAAGTACAGCCCGATGACGTCCCAAAACTTATCTTCGAAGTTCGGATAATTGGACAGTTTGGAAGTACGTGTCAGGTGCGGTTTTATATCGTTAGCAGCCCATTATCCTCTGGACACTGGCTGGTGAAATGCCTGCGACCCGCGCCATGCTTCGGTGACTCCAGCGAGGTTGTCCAATGGGCGGTTTAACCACTTGCTCGATCACGCGGGCCAAAGCATCTGCTGGTACGAGGAGGGGCTTCCACATCCTGGCTTGTCATGCAGTCCCTCCAAGCGCAGCCCTTGAAAACGCCGACTGAGCGCAATGAAAACCCCACCAAGCGTGCTATTTAGACGCGCGAACAACCTTGCGCGGTTAATAAAATTACACGCGCTCGACGA
Source organism: Pseudomonas sp. E315 (assembly GCF_055406205.1). Taxonomy (NCBI): domain Bacteria; kingdom Pseudomonadati; phylum Pseudomonadota; class Gammaproteobacteria; order Pseudomonadales; family Pseudomonadaceae; genus Pseudomonas; species Pseudomonas sp. E315. The sequence continues at coordinate 28,257 of NZ_JBUZPJ010000023.1, forward strand.
CCATCACGTTGGTGGATGATGGCAGATCTGACGCGACGGCTGAGGTCGGAAAATTCTTCTGGGGCGAGGGTGATGTCCTGGGAGTTCACGGGCAATCTCCGAGTGCTGGCTGACTGCACACTAGTGTGCTGTTTTGAAAATAACTTACCCGCCAGCCCGTGAGGCCATTGCCTCACGGGCTCGCTGTATCTTGTTTAAGATATCTTCTCCCTTCGCATT
>NZ_JBUZPJ010000024.1:0-18499 GCF_055406205.1 Pseudomonas sp. E315
AGCTCCTACAAAAGCCGGGATAACCGCCAATCCCCTGTAGGAGCTGACAAGGTACGCAGGCTGCGATCGGCTGCGCAGCAGTCGTAAAATCAGGCGCTGCAGTGGCCCAGGCACTACAAATTCAATTCATGACGGATCAGCGCCAGCAATTGGTCGGTATCAATGGGCTTGAGCAGAAAGTCCACCACGCTCAGGTGCATGGCTTCAATGGCATCACGTACACCCGCGTCGCCGGACATGATGATGACGGGTAACGCTGCGCTGGGCGACTCACGAACTTTACGGATCAAGTGCAAGCCATCGTGAGGCTCCATTCGAAGGTCGGTCAGCAACAAGCCAATCGACTTGTCAAACTCCAACAATTCCAGCGCCTGGACTTCGTTCTGGGCCGTGTGGCAAGCAATGCCGTGCTGGGCAAGGTACTCGGCGAGTAGTTCACCTGAGTCTTTATCGTCATCAACAATCAGCACGTGATGACCTATAGGGCCTTTGACCTGCATGACCTCATTCAGAGCCTCACGCTCGTCGTCGCTCAAAATGTCATGTTCACTCATACGATTCTCAACAATACCAGTTGCGCTTTATCCCCAAGCCCCCGTTGTCAGAGAGCACCAACGGTGTGTCAATGTGCACTTGGTCTGAGCGTTTTCCAAGCCCTTAACACTAAGAATCAAGCCTTTAATGCGTGGGAAATTTCAAAAGTATCAATAGGCCATTACCTCCCTAGACTTACGTCCAATGGGCACTGCGCCGCTGGCGACCGACCATGAGGGATAGAAAAGGGCCAAGGTGCCCCCGCCATAACAACAACGCTCACGCATGCGGTAACGGTAATGATGAAATCGGAAGCGTTTATCCAGGCAGGAAAAACAGCTGTGTTGCAGAACATTCACGGCACGATGCAATTTTTGCAGCGTTTTCCGCCCTTCAACCAGATGGAAAACACGCACCTGGCCTATCTGGTCGAACAGTGCCAACTGCGTTTCTATGGCCCCGGGGACAGCATCATCCGGCCTGACGACGGGCCGGTTGAACACTTCTATATCGTTAAACAAGGCCGCGTGGTGGGCGAGCGCACTCATCTGGGCCGAGACGTTGCCGAAACCACATTCGAAATCACGGCGGGCGAGTGCTTCCCGCTAGCCGCGTTGCTGGGCGAACGTGCCACCCGCACCGAGCATCGAGCCGCCGAAGACACCTTTTGCCTGCAACTGAACAAACTTGCATTCATCAAGCTGTTTGCCCTGTCCGAAGAGTTTCGAGACTTTGCCCTGCGCGGCGTCAGCAGCTTGCTCGACAAGGTCAACCAACAGGTGCAGCAAAAGGCCGTTGAAACCTTGGGCACCCAATATTCGCTCAACACCCGCTTGGGTGAGTTGGCCATGCGCCACCCCGTGATGTGCAGCCCGCAAACAGCGCTGCGCGAAGCGGTACGCCTGATGCACGAGCAACAAGTGGGCAGCATTGTCATCGTCAACGAGCACCAAGCCCCGCTGGGGATTTTCACCCTGCGCGACCTGCGTCACGTGGTGGCCAATGGTGTTCAAGACCTTGAACAAGCCATCGAGTTACACATGACACCGGGGCCGTTTTACTTGTCCCCCGACCACAGCGCCTTTGACGCGGCCATTGCCATGACCGAACGGCACATTGCCCACGTGTGTTTGGTCAAAGACCAACGTCTGTGCGGCGTAGTGTCTGAGCGCGATTTGTTTTCGCTGCAACGGGTCGACCTTGTTCACCTTGCCCGTACGATTCGGCATGCGCCGCGTCTGGACACGCTGATCAACCTGCGCGGGGAGATCGGCCAATTGGTCGAACGGATGCTGGCCCACGGCGCGTCATCGACCCAAATCACCCACATCATCACCCTGCTCAACGACCACACTGTGTGCCGAGTGATCGAGCTGGTGCTGGCCGAGAAGGGCGATCCTGGGGTGCCGTTCACTTGGCTGTGCTTCGGCAGCGAAGGGCGCCGCGAACAAACCCTTCACACCGACCAAGACAACGGCATTCTGTTTGAAGCCAAAGACGCCGCGCAGGCCGCCGACATTCGTCAGCGCTTGCTGCCTATTGCGCAGCAAATCAACACCCATTTGGCAGCCTGCGGCTTCACGCTGTGCAAGGGCAACATCATGGCGGGCAACCCCGACCTGTGCCTGTCGCGTGCCGAATGGGCTAGACGCTTCGCCACCTTTATCCGAGAAGCTACGCCGGAAAATCTGCTGGCTTCGAGCATCTACTTCGACCTGCGTGTGGTGTGGGGCGACGAGCAAGGCTGCCAGCAACTGCGACGCTCAGTCCTTGAGCAAGTGGCCGACAATCGCTTGTTCCAACGCATGATGGCTGACAACGCCTTACGTCATCGCCCACCTGTAGGGCGCTTTCGTGAGTTTGTACTGGAGCGCAAAGGCGGTGACAAAGCGACCCTGGACCTCAAAATCCAAGGCCTCACGCCCTTCGTCGACGGCGCACGCCTGCTGGCGTTGGCCAATGGCGTAGAAGCCAACAACACCCTCGAACGCCTGCGCCAGTTGATTACCCTTGGCGTGATCGAACCGCTCGACGGCGCGGCGTACGAAGAGGCGTATCACTTCATTCAACAAACCCGCATGCAGCAACATCAATTGCAAACCCGAGAAAATCGCCCGTACTCCAATCGAGTCGACCCCGACAACCTCAATCAATTGGACCGACGCATCCTGCGCGAAGCCCTGCGTCAGGCCCAACGGCTGCAAAGCAGTCTGGCGCTGCGGTATCAGCTATGAGTTTGTTTTCATGGTTGTTGCCCCGCAAAAAGCCGGTTTTGAGCCTTGAGCAACAAGAGCGGCTGCTGCAATTGCCGCTCAGCGCAGGGCTAAGCGATACCTCGCTGCGCAAACAGCGCTGGGTGGTCGTGGACTTGGAAACCAGCGGGTTAAACCTCAATCGCGATCAAGTGCTGTCGATTGGCGCAATGGTGATTGAAGACGGCGCGATTGATCTGGGCCAGGCATTCGAGCGCACCTTGATGCGCGTCAACACCCCCCTCAACCCCAGCGTGTTGCTGCATGGTCTTGGGCCGAGTGCCATTGCCGCAGGTTGCGACCCCGCTGATGCCTTGCTCGACTTTATGACCTTTGTGGGCGACAGCCCGCTGCTGGCGTTTCATGCCCCGTTTGACCAGCACATGCTGGGCCGCGCCCTTAAAGACAGCTTGGGCTACCGCTTGCAGCATCCTTTTATGGATGTTGCGGCCCTGGCGCCGATGCTTTGCCCTCAAGTCAATGTGCGCGATGCCGGGCTCGATTACTGGATCAAGCATTTCAACCTTCAAGTCGAAGACCGCCACAACGCCAGCGCCGACGCACTGGCCACCGCCGAACTGGCCTTGATCCTGTTCAGTCGTGCCCGCGCCCAACACATCGACAGCCCCCAAGCCCTGCAACAGCGGCTTAACCAGTGGCAACGGCGCAAGCAAGTCCACAACTTTTAAGCCTTCCCTGTCGCCGCTGCCGGAGGTTGCGGTGTATCAGCTAAACCCGATACTCAGGGTTTACGATCGCTTCGCAATCGAACGCAGCCTGCGCCAGCTGCTACGGACATCCCCGCCATCCGATGAGCGTCAATTGCGCATGGCTATTGGCTCTGACACAATCGCGAATAATTATCGTTAGTTAAAACTTGTCATCGGTGATGTCTTTGTCGTCAGTCCAAAACCCACACAGTGAACTGGTTGGATCGCTTTACCGCGACCATCGCAGTTGGCTGCTGGCGTGGTTGCGGCGCAACGTGGCCTGCCCGCAACGGGCCGAAGACATAAGCCAGGACACCTTTGTGCGCTTGTTGGGCCGCACCGACCTCAAGACCCCACGTGAACCCCGAGCCTTTTTGGCGGCTATCGCCAAAGGCTTGCTGTTTGACTACTTTCGCCGCGCCGCACTGGAACAGGCCTACCTCAACGAGTTGATGCTCATCCCAGAGGCCGAGCAACCTTCGCCCGAAGAGCAACACCTGATCCTCGAAGACCTCAAAGCCATCGACCGCCTGCTGAGCAAGCTGTCGAGCAAGTCCCGCGCAGCCTTCCTTTACAGTCGGCTGGACGGCCTGACCCACGCTGAAATTGCCGAGCGCTTGGGCGTGTCCGTACCTCGCGTGCGCCAATACCTGGCGCAAGGCATTCGCCAGTGCTATATCGCGCTGTATGGCGAACCCACATGAGCCCAACCAGTTCCAAGCCAGTCTCGGCCCGCGTACTGGATGCAGCCATTGCCTGGCAATTGTGTCTGGACAGCGGCGACGGCAGCGCCGTCGAGCAAGCCGAGTTCACCAAATGGTACGAAGCCTGCGAAGAACACGCCCGCGCCTGGCAGCAGTTGGGCATGCTTGACCAGCGTTTCAGCACCGCCAGTGTGCCAGCGCGCAATGCCTTGCTTAACGCCCGTCAGGGCGCGCACCAACGCATGCGTAAAATCGGCGGCGGGCTCGCAAGCCTTGCCTTGGCCTGCGGCCTGGTGTTGTTTGCGGGCAAAGACTATTTGCCAATCGATTACTGGATGGCCGACCAGCGCACGGCCACAGGCGAGCAGCGTCAGTTGCAATTGGCCGATGGCACAGTGCTAAACCTCAACACTCACAGCGCAGTCGATGTGGCGTTTGATGACACTACCCGGCGAATCATCTTGCTCGAAGGCGAGATCATGGTGCAGACCGGCCACGGCGACCCGCGCCCCTTTATCGTGCAAACCCGCGATGGCAGCCTGCGTGCCTTGGGCACCCGCTTTTTGGTTAAGCGCGAAGACGACGGCACGCGCCTGAGCGTGCTGCAATCGCGTGTTGCCGCCCACCCGCAAAGCAGCGCCAACGAAACCATTTACGATCAGGGCCAGCAAGTGCTAATGCAGCGCGACGGCCTTGGGCAAATGCTCGCAGTCAGGGCCGAGGCCGACGCTTGGACGCGTGGCATGCTGGTACTCGACAACGTGCGTCTGGCGGACATGGTGAACGAACTCAATCGTTATCGCCGCGGCCACTTGGGCGTAGACCCCAGCGTGGCTGACCTGCGCATTACTGGCAGCTTCCCGCTCAACAATGTCGAGCTGGCGCTCAACGCGTTGCTGCCAACCTTGCCGGTGCAAATCCAACAGCGCACGCCTTGGTGGGTGACCGTCAGCGCCAAGCCTTCTGCACGCTGAATACAAATAATTTTCAGTTAGCCCTATCACTTTTCAGATCTCGTTCGGCACATAGGCATTGAGAAACATTTCCATTCAGGAATCCGCCGAATGTCCCGCACCCTCGACACGTTTTTGCGCCCCAGCCTGTTAGCCGTCGCCATTGCTCTGAGCGCCCCGCTTGCCAGCACCTCGTTGATCGCTGCCGAACAAAGTGCCACCGCGCGCAGCTACAACCTGCCTGCCGGGCCACTGGCCGCGACCCTGAATCAGATCGCCAGCCAAGCAGGCATCACGCTGGCCATCGACTCCTCCTTGCTGGCGGGCAAAACCTCTGCACCGGTTCAGGGTTCGTTCGAAGCCACCACAGCGCTGCGTGAAGCCTTGCGCGGCAGTGGTTTGCAGCTGCAACAAAGTGGCAGCGGCACTTACACTTTGCTGCCCGTGGTTGAGGGTGCCTTGACCTTGGGCGACGTGAACATCAACGCCGCGGCTGTAGCCGAAGGTTCGGAAGCGGCCGGTTATGTGAGCGAAAACCTCAATAACGTGGGCGCGTTAGGCGCAATGAAGCTGCAAGACACGCCGTACTCCATGAGCGTGATATCTCAGGACTTTCTGAAAAACACCCAAGCCACAACGCTGGATGATGTGTTCAAGCGCAACCCCTTTACTCAGGTGTTTTCCCCTACTGGGGCCGGTTATGCCAGCGCTGTGAACATTCGTGGTTTTAGTGGCGCAGGCAACCTCAACATTGCCAACGATGGCTTGCGCTTCAGCACCCTGGCCGATGCCGGCAACTTTTTGGAAGAGACCGAACAGCTGGAGGTCGTCACCGGCCTGACCGGTTTTTTATACGGCCCCGCGTCACCGGGCGGCTTGGTCAACTACGTGCTTAAGCGGCCCACCTACGAGAACTATCGCAGCGTGACCTTGGGCAATGCTGGCGGCGACAACTATTACCTGCACGGCGACTTTGGCGGCAAAATCGACGACGAAGGCAAGTTTGCCTATCGCTTGAACCTGCTGACCCAAGATGGCGAAACCGCCATCGACATGCAGAAACGTCGCCGCGAACTCATCAGCCTCGCCGTGGACTGGAACGTCAGCGACGACTTGCAAATCCAGTTTGATGCTTCGCACAAGAAGACTGAAAACCGTGGTGTGACCAGCTATTGGTACTTTGCCGATCAAGGCTTGCGCCCAAGCGCCTCCAAGCTGGACAACGACAAGCTGTACAGCCAAAAGTGGGCCTTCTCGGACAACGAAACCGACAAGGGCGGCGTGCGCGCCAAGTGGCGCCTGAACGACACCTTCACCCTGCGCGGCGCATTTTCGGCCCAACAATTCACCGAAGAAAACACCTACACCGGCCCGACAGTTAGCACTGCTGGGGAGTACACCCAGCCGCTGTATGCTTTTGCACCCATTGAGCACCAGGAAAACTCCGGTTACTTGTTTCTGGATGCCGCCTTCGAAACGGGCTCGATTGGACACAAGATGACCTTGGGTTATCAGGGCAATAACACACGCGTAAAACAATACGAAGACCACATTCCCTCGAACGGCACCCGAGATGATGACGTCATTGGTCGGCCATTACCCATTGGCGACAGCGAGCAGGTTGATAAACCCGGCTACTACATCGGCCACGGCAAGCAACGCTTGGCCAGCACGTCCCAGAGCAACAACTTCCTGATCGGCGACATCATCACCTTCAACGATCAGTGGTCGAGCATCCTCGGTGTGACCCGCACCCAGATCAAGACCTATGCCAACGACTTTGTTTACGCCAAGGCCTTCGGCTATCCAGAGTCAAAAACCCGCTACGACGAGAGCAAAACCTCGCCCAGCCTCTCGCTTATCTACAAACCAGTCCCTTGGCTGACCACCTACGCCACCTACATCGAAGGTCTGCAAGCTGGTGGCACAGCTCCGTACAACGCACTAAACGCGGGTGAAATGTTCGCCCCGCAAGTCAGTAAACAGTACGAGTTGGGCGCAAAAGCGACTGTGGGCGAAACCCTGTTTACGTTGGCACTGTTCAACATCGAAAAACCTAACGGCTTCATTAATGGTGGCGGGATTTATAGCGAGGATGGCACCCAAGAAAATAACGGCCTTGAGTTCAGCGTGACCGGCAAGGTCACACCCAAGCTGACCGTGATGGGCGGTTTAACACTGCTGGACCCGAAGGTAAAAGACACCAACAACAAGGCCAACAATGGCAATGCTCCGGTTGACGTGGCCAAGCAACTGGCCAAGGTCTACGCCGAGTACGACATCGACGCCCTGCCCGGCCTGGCTGTGACGGGCGGTGCGTTCTACACCGGCAAGCAATACACCGATGAAGCCAACGACTATCACCTGCCATCGTTCACCACCTTTGATGCCGGCGCCCGCTACCGCATGAAAGTGTCGGAAAACGATCTGACCTTGCGCATGAACGTCAGCAACCTGGCCAACAAGGAATACTGGCTCAACAGCCACTACCTCGGCGACCCACGCACCGTACAGTTCTCGGCCCAGCTGGAGTTCTAAACCCAAGCGCTGAACATATCGGATTGTGTAGTCGCTGCCGCAGGCTGCGATGGGTTGCGTAGCGCCCTCGAGGCGAGAGCCCTGCGGGGCTTACCGCAACCTTGGGCAGCGACTACAGATTGAATGCAAAATCGCGTCAACTTTGGGAGCTTCATGAAAAGCAAAACCATCCGCCGCTGGTCCTTTATCCACACCTGGACCAGCCTGATTTGCACAGCGTTCTTGCTGATGCTGGCACTGACCGGCTTACCGTTGATTTTTCATCACGAAATCGATCATCTGCTGGGCGACGCGCCACAAGTCAAAGAGCTGCCAGCCAACACCCCGACCCTCGATCTGCAACAACTGGTGAGCGCAGCGCAGGCGCATCGTCCCAATGAGGTGATGCAGTATTTCGGCTGGGAAGAAGACGAACCCAATGCCGTGGTCGCAATCATGGCTGCTACGGCGGGCACCGAACCCAATTCGTCCCACACCTTTATGCTCGACGCACGCACCGGCGAAGCGGTCGAAATGCCCTCGGCCAATGGTGGCCTGATGATGGTCATGTTGCGCTTGCACGTGGACATGTTTGCGGGGCTGGCGGGCAAACTGCTGCTGGCCTTTATGGGCTTGCTGTTTGTATTGGCAATCATCTCCGGCGCAGTGTTGTACCTGCCGTTTATGCGCCGCCACGAGTTCGGCACGGTACGCACCGACAAGTCCAAACGTCTGCGCTGGCTCGACCTGCACAACCTGATTGGCGTCGTTACCCTGACGTGGGCATTGGTGGTGGGTGTGACCGGTGTGATTAGCGCCTGCGCTGACCTGATCATCGCCGCCTGGCGCAATGACAGCCTCAGCGCCATGATCGAACCCTATCGCGACGCGCCACCCCTGACACAACTGGCCCCGGCCAGCCACTTGCTGGAAATCGCCGCCAAGGCCGCGCCCGACATGCGCCCTGACTTCATCGCCTTCCCCGGCACGCGCTTCTCCAGCGAGCACCACTACGCCGTCTTCATGAAAGGCAGCACACACCTGACCTCGCATTTGCTGACGCCTGTGTTGATCGACGCCAGCACCCTTAAGGTCACCGCTGTGGCCGAGCGCCCGTGGTACATGGACGCGATGGGCATGTCGCAGCCGCTGCACTTTGGTGATTACGGCGGCATGCCCATGAAAATTTTGTGGGCGGCACTCGATCTGCTGACCATCGTGGTGCTGGGCAGCGGTCTGTACTTGTGGTGGGTGCGTCGTCGCGCCGCCAAGGAGAACGCCCGATGAGGCCGCGTCAGTCCAATTTTTGGAAAGTGTTCGCGATCCCGCTGGCGATTGGCGTGCTGAGCGCGATGGGCTTGTTCAGCGCACTGCTCGATGACGGCGTGTGGGACGTGTTGAGTTGGATTGGTTTGGGCGTGCCCGTGTGGATCAGCGTGCGCGGGCTGCTCAAGGGCTAACCCCCGTAGCAGCTGGCTGATTGCTCACTCTCTGTCTAGGCTTAACCCATCGCCTACATTGAGGTCTGACATGTCCACGCCCAGCATGAGCCTATACCACAACCCCGCGTCCCCCTTTGGCCGTAAGGTTGTGGTGCTGCTGTTTGAAACCGGCCAACAAAATCGCGTAGCGATTAAACCCGTCTCGCTCACCCCTGTCGCCCCCAGTGACGAACTTAACCGGGACAACCCGCTGGGCAAGGTGCCGGCCTTGTGCCTGGCCGATGGCAGCGTCATCCACGACAGCCGCGTGATTCTCGACTACCTCGATCAACAGCACGTGGGCAACTCGCTGATCCCACCAACAGGCGCGGCGCGCTGGCGGCGTTTGACGCTGGCCTCCACCGCAGATGGCGTGATGGACGCCGCCGTGTTGATGCGCTACGAACTCGGCCTGCGCCCCTTGGACAAACAATGGGACGACTGGCTCAAGGCCCAGGGCGACAAAATTCATCGGGCACTGGCCTATATGGAACACAACGCCATTGCCGAACTCACCAGCCACTTTGACGTCGCCGCTATCAGCGTGGCCTGCGCGCTGGCCTACCTAGACTTGCGCCTGCCCGATTTCGACTGGCGCAGCCCCAATCCGCAGTTGGGCAGTTGGTATGCCCAAGTGTGCAAACGCGAGTCGATGATCGCGACCCAACCCCGTTAATCAACACTGCGGCTTATCTGCCGTATATCGACGCGCCGGGTTTACCGCAGCACCAAATTCACGCAGCGCTTTAGCACCGATCAGCAATGGGTAGTTAAAGCTGCTGCGGTCGGTGAGGTTAACTTCGACGGTGCGTTTGACATCGCCCAGGCACATTTCTAGGTCAACGACTGGGCGTTTGGCGCTTTCGGGGGCGTCTTTTTCGTCGTCTTCATCGGCGCGGCTTTTGATTTTGCTGATGCGCGCCACTTTGTGCTCATACACCTTGTTGCTCGCGTCTTTGGTTGCTAACTGAAAACGCACCCACTCTTCGCCATCGCGGGTGAAGGTTTCGATGTTTTTGGCCGACAACGACGCCGTTAAGGCTCCGGTGTCCATTTTGGCCTGAAGGGTCTCGCCGATTTCCGGCAGCTTGATGTACTCATAACGCCCGTACAGCGTCGGCTCGGCGGCCATCACCGGCAACGCCAACACAGACAACAAAGCGATAACAGACTTCATGAGGGCAGATTCCTTAAAGGGGTGCTGGTTAGACCCAGCGTTAACCGTTAGTTCGCATGAACTTTGAACCATAGCCGCTAGAGCGTGAAACATTCGTCAGCACACCGATTTGGCGTTCTGCGGCAGGCTGCTTATCATGGCCGGTCATTAAATGCTCAAGAGTTGCTTATGCGCCGCCTGCTCACCGGCTGTTTGGTCACCCTGCTATTGCTGTGCAACACCCTGATTCTGTTCGGGCCGCTGATGCTGTTTGCGCTGCTCAAACTGGTGTCACCGGGGCGCCTGCGCGATTACAACTCGTGGGCGGTGATGTGGATCGCCGAAACCTGGTCTGATATCGACAAACGCATTTTCGCCCTGTGCCTGCCCACCCGATGGGACATTCGCGGGGCTGAAGGCCTGAGCCGCGACACCTCGTATCTGGTGATCAGCAACCACCAATCGTGGGTCGATATTCCAGCACTGATGCAGGGCCTGAACCGACGCACGCCGTTCTTCAAATTTTTTCTGAAAAAAGAACTGATCTGGGTGCCCTTTTTGGGACTGGCTTGGTGGGCGCTCGATTACCCGTTCATGAAGCGCTACTCCAAGGCGTTTTTGGCCAAACATCCTGAGCTGAAAGGCCAAGACCTGAAAATCACCCAAGCGGCCTGCGAGTTGTTCAAGCGCCAGCCCGTGACGGTGGTCAATTATCTTGAAGGCACGCGCTTTACGCCGGCAAAACGTGCGCTGCAACAATCGCCTTACACGTACTTGCTCAAGCCCAAGGCTGGCGGCGTGGCGTTTGTACTCGCGGCAATGGGCGAACAGCTGGATGCCGTGCTCGATGTGACGGTGGTGTATCCGCAGGCAAACATTCCGGGGTTTTGGGAGTTAATCAGCGGGCAAGTGCCCAAAGTGATTGTCGACATACAGACCCGAGAGCTGGATCCGGCGCTTTGGCAGGGTGATTACGAGAACGACCCGGTGTTTCGTGAGTATGTCCAGAGCTGGGTTAACCAACTCTGGATCAAGAAAGACCAGCGCATCAGCACGTTGCGTGCTGAGCGCGGCTAATCTTTAAACGCCCCAGGCGCTGCTCAGCTTGCTCAGCAGCGAAGTGCTGACGCTTTGACCTTTGAAGTAGTCGAGCAGCACGGGAGCGAATTTGGCCACCATGCCGTCTTGCATGCCCAGCGCTGTAAAGGCGGCATTCAGTTGATCCGTGTTAGCCACGTTGCTGACAGCGCTGGTGGCCGTCTCGGACACACCATTGGATTGACCCATCAAACCGCCCAGTTGGCTCAATTGACCCAAAGCGCCAGCGCCCGCCAATTTGTTCACACCCGGCACTTGCTTGGCCAGCTCGGTGTAATCGCTGGACGTCAGCTGGTTTTTAGCCAGGCTCAACATCGCGCCCACACCGCCTGCTGCTTGCTCAGGTTTAACCCCCAGTTCGTTGACTTTGCTGAGCAACTGAACGGCCTGCATTGACTTGTCAGTCGTCGCGCCATTGCCATTAGCGACCTGCACCTGCGCCGCGATGTTGGTCACATCGCTCATGCTGAAACCCGCAAACACCGGGCTAGCTGCCACGGTCATCAATGTAGCCAGTGCAACGCCGCTCAACTTTTTCATCAATACAACCTCTTGAACCCAAAAAACCGCTCACAACGGAGCAGCAAAACTGTGGTTTTGACCGACAACCCGTGAGGATGTTCCCCCACTCCGTGATGGCGATCTGAATCTGCGGCAAATAATAGATGAAATATCGTTTTACGGCGCAGTAAAGAGCCTCCAGTACCTGTCATTTATGACAGCTATACAGCCTCGATAAACAACCGGATGCTGCCCTCACCGCCGACCTGTTTAACAGGAGTCCCGCATGTCGACCGCGCCGCGCCTCACGCTGTATGCCAACCCAAACTACACGCCGCCCTCCGTTGACGCACCGCCTGCAACGCCTAGCGCACCGGCGATAGGGCGGCGTATACCGACCTATGCGTACATCGGGCTGCTGGTGGGGGTATTGGCACTGACTGTTGTGTGGTTGCGCCCTAGCGCTGCGGTAGCTAACGCGACCTTGTCGGATGCTACCGCCCAGCCGGTGCTGCACATCAACTTGCACGCGGACTATCTGAACGTTCAACCGTTACAAGCATCGTTGATGCCCAAAAAGCACAGCCTCGAACTCTGGGCCTTGAGCAAACAAGGGGCCGTTCAATCGCTGGGCCTGATACCTGCGGACGATGACGGCATGATCGGCCTGAGCATCGAGCAGCAAAACAAACTGAAGGACGCGCAACATTTGGGGGTATCGCTTGAAGTGCGCGGCGGCTCGCGCAATGGGCAACCCAGCGGCCCTATGATGTATCGAGGCCCAATTAGCGCGCTTTAACACGCGCACAGCCTGTTTGGCGACCTATCAGATCTGCTAGCTATACAAGGCCAAAACACTGGCAGATGCTAAACGTTCATCGGTGATGGATTGTGGAGTTTGACATGAGCGCATCCGATAAAAAATTCGCTGCGGTCTATCAATACGACCCGTTGGATCGCCTGATTGCGGCCAATACTACTCAGCGCTTTTACAACAACACCCGCATTGCCACCGAGATCGAAGGCACCGTTAAGCGCAGCTTCTTTGAACACGACGCACAACCGCTGGCCCAGCAGCAAGCAGGCACCACCACCTTGCTCGCCACTGATGCACAAGCCTCAGTACTGCATAGCGTCAGCACCGCCCAAAGCGCGCCCCACACCTACACCCCCTACGGCCATCGGCCTGTCGAGAATGGTTTGCTCAGTGTGCTGGGTTTTAACGGCGAACGACCCGACCCACTCAGCGGCTATTACTTGTTAGGCCAAGGTTATCGGGCGTTTAACTCGGCATTGATGCGCTTTAACAGCCCGGACAGTTTTAGCCCGTTTGGTGAAGGCGGGATTAATGCCTATGCGTATTGTGCGGGGGACCCGATTAATAGTAGTGATCCGGACGGGCATGTATCTTTTATATCATTGGGGCGTGCTTTTAGAAGTTTTTTTAGCGGACGATCCCAAAAAACAAAGGTGAACATCACTAAAGGTCTGAGTAAAAATTCGGAAAACAGTTTAAAAACTCCTGCCACCCAAACACCATCGCCAGCTAATAATAAAGCTCGCGCTATCGGTTCAAAACGCCCACCAAAAAAACTATTAAATAACATAAATGAAAAAGAATCGGAGCTATATAAAGCACAAGGGGAACTTCTCCGAACCGATGCAGAATTAAGCACGTTAAGCTACCAAAACAAAAAAACTAGGAACATGGCAAACCCAGCTAAACAATCAGCAAAAGAAACCGACATCAATTACGAGTACAGACAATTACTCTCAAAAAAAACAGATATCAAGACCCACATTAAAAGCATAGAGAAACAAATAAAAAACTATAGAAAAAATATAGAAAATATAGAAAATATTCGCAACAGCTAAACATCAATCTGCGGCGCGCACATGTTCTCCATCATGTCGCGCCTAATGGAAGGCGGCTATCAACCGCCTTTCACTCACTGTTATAACGCGAACTAAACATTCAAGGCAGGTCAATCAAAAACTTCTTCGCCCCCGCGTTATGGCTTACATCAACTGCTGGTTGTATTTCCTGGCCGCTCTGCTCGACCTATCAAATCTACCCGCTGTACAGGGCCAAAACACTGGCAGAGGCTAAATGCCTGCCAGTGATTAATCACGGAGTTAGGTATGTACACATCCGATGAGCAACTCGCTGTGGCCTATCAATACGACCCGTTGGATCGATTAATTGCAGCCAATGCCACTCAGCGCTTTTACAAAAACACCCGTATTGCCACCGAGATCGATGGCACGGTTAAACGCAGCTTCTTTGAATACGACGCCCAACCCCTGGCCCAGCAGCAAGCAGGCACCACCACCTTGCTCGCCACTGATGAACAAACCTCAGTGCTGCACAGCATCAGCCCCGCCCAAAGCGTGCCTCACACCTACAGCCCCTACGGCCATCGCCCTGTCGAGAATGGTTTGCTCAGTGTGCTGGGTTTTAACGGCGAACGACCCGACCCACTCAGCAGCTATTACTTGTTAGGCCAGGGTTATCGAGCGTTTAACCCACTATTGATGCGCTTTAATAGCCCGGACAGTTTTAGCCCGTTTGGTAAAGGCGGGATTAATGCGTATGCGTATTGTGGGGGCGATCCCATAAATAAATCAGACCCGACCGGACAGGCAGCATCACTTTTTAATATTTTAAAAATACCCAAAATCGCCGCCTACAAGTGGCCCACTCTTCCAATAGAAAAAATACAAGAAATTCAAGCCTCGCAAAAGGCTGACACTAAATGGGTGCTTAACAAGAAAATGTCAACCTTCCCGAAACACCTCTCTCAAACCGAGCAAAAAAAATTTGATGATTTCCAGAATTTGATTCATCACTCGAATATCGACCCAAAATCTGCAGCCACCCTAATAGGTGGTAGTGATTACAAATATATTGAAAGGTTCGGATTTCAACTTCGATTGAGCCAAGCTAATCGGGTGAGGTTAGACATTATCAAAATCAAACCGGATGCTGATCCATTAACTGGCAAACCCGCCAAGAATATCCGAGAAGTCAAAATTTTAACAGTTGGCGGTCACATACCTAATAAAAAATAAGCCTTACAATTGATCTAGGCTCTGTACGAAATCATCCGAAACTAATTTGAAACCCATAAGCATCGAGATTCAGTAAAGTCCGCGACCATCAAAGGCAGGAGCCCACGATAGCCAAACGTTACGAACTCCCCGATGCAGCCTGGGATTTGGTTGCGGATATCTTTCACGAGCCTCGCCGTAGTGTGCGCCCGAGAGCCGATGATCGCTTGATGCTCAACGGGATACTTTGGGTGCTCTGTTCTGGCGCCGCTTGGCGCGACATGCCCGAGCGCTTAGGCCCGTGGTCGACGGCTTATCAACGCTTTCGTGACTGGCGTAATCGCGAGGCATTTGACCAGATGCTCAAGCGGCTTCACATCAAGCTCAACGAACAAGGATTATGGATGATTGATTCCACCGCAGTACGAGCAACCCGGGCCTCTTCTGGTGCTGGAAAAAAAGGAGGCCTGAAGAACCGCAAGGTCACGTGCTCGGACGCAGCAGGGGGCGGCCTAACTACCAAGATTCATATGCTCTGCGATGCCAACGGTGTCCCGCTGAAGTTTCTATTATCAGGCGGACAGGCCAGCGACATTGCTTACGCCCAACCGTTACTCGATGAGGTGTACATCCCCAGCTTGCGCGGTCGCCCCCGCAAACGCAAACGCTGTCGATGGTTACTGGCGGACAAAGGCTATGACGCCGAAGCGTTGCGTCGTTACTGCGACCGGTATCGGATGCAGCCGGTGATTCCTTTGCGCAGCATGAAGCGAAAACCCAAGCCGGGCCTACCGAGACTGTTTGATCGCCCCAAGTACCGACAGCGCAATATTATCGAGCGTATGTTTGACTGGCTGAAAGAAAACCGCCGTATCGTTACGCGCTTCGACAAGCTTGCAAGAAGTTATGCGGCAATGGTCTCGCTGGCTTGTGCAATGCGGTGTTTGCGACATTACTCTTCGTACAGAACCTAGAGCACCACCGTGCGACCTCCGCATAGGCATATGCGCCGTACGTGATGTGCAATACCTATCAGATCTACTAGCTATACAGGGCTAAGACACCCGTGAATGCTAAAACTCACCTACGCGCTATTACGGAGTTCGGCATGAACACCTTCGAAACAAAACAAACGGTGGTTTATCAGTACGATCCACTGGATCGCCTCGCGCAGACCAACACCCTCCAGCGTTTTTATAACAACACCCGCATTGCCAGCGAGATCGAAGGCTCCATTACCCGCAGCTTCATTGAGCACGACGCCCAACCGCTGGCCCAGCAACAAGCAGGTACAACCACCTTGCTCGCCACTGATCAACAAACCTCAGTGCTGAACAGCGTCAGCACAACCCAAAGCGCGCCTTACACCTACACGCCCTACGGCCATCGCCCTATGGAAAAGGATTTGCTCAGCGTTCTGGGTTTTAACGGCGAACGACCCGACCCACTCACAGGCTATTACTTGTTAGGCCAAGGCTATCGGGCGTTTAACCCGGTATTGATGCGTTTTAATAGCACGGACTCTTTGAGTCCGTTTGGTGAGGGGGGGATTAATACATATGCTTATTGCAGCGCAGACCCTATTAACAAACACGATCCAAATGGACATATTAGCGTGGGCTGGGGCATCGTAAAAAACGCCCTTAGCAATGGGTTATTTAGAAAAACGGAGTACGCCTATAATTTTCACGATATAAAACATATTCCCCACTTAGTGGAAAATATTATCAAATCATCACCAGGAAAGGATTTGGTTTCTCTCGCAGGTACTAATAAATCGTTTAAAACTATCATAGATACAATTTCAACACCTCCAGCAGAACTTTTTAAAGTGCGCCCGAAGTCGGCACTTGTTGACGCACTCAAGCATGCAGCCAGGGGTAACACGTTAGGCACCCTTCCCCGAGATGCTATTACCATACTTAACCATTTAAAAGTCACACAACAGATCAACGTGATGGCCCGTACGGCCCATATGCCCGAAATATGGGCTCAACTTCCAGGCACGAAGGTCAATGACCGTTTTAAGCGTTCAAAACTCTCCAGCTATATGATCAGAGAGAACGACTAATTAACAGATCAATACTTATCTACGCGTCATATAGCCTCTACAACACCACCGTGCGACCTCCATTTAGGAAAACCCGACGCTCTATGTGATACCCCACGCCTCGGGCCAAGGTTTGGGCTTCGATGTCTCGTCCTTTGGCGACTAGGTCTTCGGGGTAATGGCTGTGGTCTACCGCTTCAACGCCTTGGGTGATGATCGGGCCTTCGTCGAGGTCGTTGTTGATGTAATGCGCGGTGGCCCCCACCAGTTTCACGCCCTTCTCATACGCCTGATGGTAAGGCTTGGCGCCTTTAAAACCGGGCAGCAGGGAGTGATGAATGTTGATGGCTTTGCCGTCGAGCTTGCGGCACAGCTCGGGCGACAGCACTTGCATGTAACGGGCAAGAATCACCAGCTCGGCGCTGGTGTCTTCGATCACTTGCCACACCTTGGCTTCTTGCGCGGGTTTGTTGGCAGGGTCGAGGGCGAAGTGGTGATAAGGGATGCCGTGCCAGCGTGCCAGCGGCTCCAGATCCGGGTGATTGGACACCACCGCCACCACGTCCATCGACAATTGACCGATGCGTTGTCGATAGAGCAAGTCGTTCAAGCAATGGTCGGCCTTGGACACCATGATCAGCACTTTGGGCCGGTAATGCGGGGGCGTGAGCTCGAAGACCATGCCGAAGGCTTGACCCCGCTCGGCCAGGCCTGCGCGAAATTCGCGTTCATCGAAACCATCGGGCTGGCGGAACTCAACACGAATAAAAAAGCGTGCCGAGCGCTGGTCGTCAAACGAATGATGCTCGGTGACGTAACAGCGCTGTTCAAACAGATAACGCGTCACCGCGTCCACCGTGCCCATGACGCTGGGGCAATCGGCAGTGAGAATCCAAGTATCGGGGGCGCGGCTCATGGGTAACTCCTGCTATTAAGCGAACCTGCGTAGGAGCTGCCGAAGGCTGCGATCTCTTGACCCTGAAACAAGATCGCAGCCTTCGGCAGCTCCTACGGGTATGTTTGCAACCTGTATCAGGCCACAACGTTCAGTCCATATTCGGCAGCAGCATCCTGCAACCATAACCACCAATACTCAGAAAAGCTGCGGCGGATCAGTAGAGCGCTGTTCAAACAGATAACGCGTCACCGCGTCCACCGTGCCCATGACGCTGGGGCAATCGGCAGTGAGAATCCAGGTATCGGGGGCGCGGCTCATGGGTAACTCCTGCTATTTAGCGAACCTGCGTAGGAGCTGCCGAAGGCTGCGATCTCTTGACCCTGAAACAAGATCGCAGCCTTCGGCAGCTCCTACGGGTATGTTTGCAACCTGTATCAGGCCACAACGTTCAGTCCATATTCGGCAGCAACATCCTGCAACCATAACCACCAATACTCAGAAAAGCTGCGGCGGATCAGTAGAGCGCTGTTCAAACAGATAACGCGTCACCGCGTCCACTGTGCCCATGACGCTGGGGCAATCGGCAGTGAGAAT
>NZ_JBUZPJ010000025.1:0-16686 GCF_055406205.1 Pseudomonas sp. E315
TGGCTGTCTGAAAAACGCGATGTCTTCACGCAAAATTTCCTTGATCCGATCAGGAGAAAATTCTACTTCCAGCGAGTACTTTTTTCAGGGGGGATTACCGAGCTTTCCACGACAGACAAGAAATTTAAAGAAAAAATCAAAACCCTAAAAAAAGATAACCGGGCACGCGACGAAATCCTTCGATATATCGAGCTAAAAACCTATAGCTATTCAACTATATTAAGGAACAAGCTTATCCATCATGTCGCAAAATTCTCGGACGACGGCACCATGCTGTTGTGCGAAGACGCAGAAACACCCATAACTTTGGAAGTTGAAAAATTCGGACTACTAAATAAGCTGATCTACACTCTAGCCACCAACCGTTCTAGCACACCAAATTTACTGCAAAAAACCTTGCTTCACTCAGCCTATAGCGACGTATTTGGGAATATTGATCGACAGTACCTGACGAACCTCCCGGAGGCTGAGAGGATTCCAAAGCTCAACTTTAGGTTTGGCCACTATCTGGAAGATCGCTCCGAGGACAGCATTTCTCCTGATACAAGCTTGTTCGAACAGCTTGCTGTCCCACCCAGCTCATGTGGTTATGACAGTGAAGATGAATTCTTGAAGGCCCATCCGGATCCGGATGAAAAAATACTGCAGGGTAACTGGCTATACATTTTAACCTACGAGGGCAGAAAGCTGATTGTCCCGTCAAAAGCTATCATCAGTAACAAGGACGGAACACTGGCTGCCTTTAGTGACTGGGCTCAATGCTGAATTGGTCGCATTTACTCTATATGAAAAGATGTCGCAGGCACCGCACGACCAAGCCAGCGTACGCGAGGCTGGTCATGTGTCAAAGCGCCCAGTACGGAACAACGGACTGCCCTGGTCGATCCAGCACAATCGCTACGCTTTGCTGTGCCCGGGTGACCGCCACGTAGAACGTCGCTGCAGGCCCGGGATCAAGCTGAATGCCTCGCTGCAAAAAGGTTGCGATTGGGCCTGTTGCGATGATGAGCACTCGCTCGTAGGTTGCGCCTTTGGCGACCTTGAAGTTGATATAGTTCAGGTCGAACTCAGCGCCTGACCTTACGTTTACGCGCAGGCACTGGGGGCGGAATCTCTCGACATATGCGAGAACGTTACGCTTGGCAAGCAAAAATACACCGTCGTGATCTGTCGTAACCTCGTTGAGCGACTCCGTTTCTGGGAAGCCCCATGCGGGGTTGAAGATAGTGTCTGAGAATCTCGCGATACCTGGAGAGCAGCGCCAGGTCGTGTTCCGAAATTCGATCTCGATCTCTCCTCTTCTTTGCTTGGCCAGGAACCAAGTAAGAGCCCTAGCGTAGGCATATTGCTTGTTCTTTCTGCTTCTAGGGCTCGTTGAGAGTACCGACTGCCGAATGTCTCCGACCATCCGAATGTCGATGCGGGACGCGAACAGTTTCTCCAGTAACTCCCAGTCCCAGCCACTGAGATCCTGAACCTCATCCACCAATATCTCGTCGTACAGGCTTTCTAGCCGGTACAACAAGGTTCCTTGGCTCTGCTCCACCAGCAGATTGGCGAGCTTCCCAAGCTCAGCGGCATACAGTGCTCCGGAAGGATTGAAGAAACGAGCCTCTTCTGTCGCGAAACGGCTGGGTTGCCCCTCATAGTCGAAACCCTGCACGCGTCTGCCTGGGAAAACAAAGGGCAGAAAAGGCCGGGCAAAATGCCGAATGAGCAGCGTGTACCACCCCATCACCTCCACATTGGTCTGCATACCAACTCTTTTCGCCAGACGCACTGAAAGCTCGTGTTGGTTCCGCTGAGTGAACGTCACCACAAGCACACGCCGAGTAGGCGCCAGTGCAGCGCAGTGTTCGACTAGGCCTTGCGTTTTGCGCGAGCCCGCAACGGCTAGGGTGAGGTGGTTAGCCATTGATGAAGGCTGCTGCTGCGGCCATATACGCCGGCGCTACGATGCGTTGTCTACTTTCCGCGATTCGTATCGCTGCCTCTGTCTTTTCTCGGGTCATCCAGACTTCGAGGCCAGCGTCAGCGCGAAGGCCCAGAATTCCACGCAATACGGCCTCGCCATTGTGATGGATCAGCTGAGGCTCCAATGTGCGTCCTTCTTCCACTGCGCCTATGAATAGTTCTCTGTACTCGCCATCTAGCCATTGCTCGACGGTTTCTCGAAGTGCTGCGGGATCCTGCCCGTCGTTGTCCCTCAAAACTGCGACCCGCTTCCCCAGTCGGGAGCAGAGTTCGAGGCATCGGGCTAGGGAGAGGCTGCGCATGCTGAGGACATCAATCCCGCACGCCATCGGAGGCATGTCATAGAGGTCACGGAAAATCCGCTCGAAAATGATCTCGTCGGATGGCCCCTCGACGAGAACCAGCTTCTCTGCAAGCGCCATTCGAAGGGTATCGTACCCCGGAAGCTTCTTGTAATACCCCACGGTCTCAGGAGTAAGCCCCGTAATGGTTGTGACTGCATCCCGATTGATCAGCAGCAGCGAGTCTAGCCCCAGCCTATTCAGAACGTAGGTGCTGTGGGTGCTGATGAACAGCTGTTGTTCTTCGCCGGCAAGCCGCTCAATGCGGTTTAGGAGCGTGACCATGCTGGTATGGGAAAGGTGGTTCTCCGGTTCCTCGATCATTACCACTCTGGTCCGATCTGCATGCCGGCCCATTGCCAAAGAGATTTTGATAGAAGCCTGCTGGCCTTGGCCGGCCATAGAAAACGGAACATCGTCTATGTGCGGTGAGACGGCCGACTCCCAAGATGTTCTAGAGGTCTGATCCATGGCCACCTTGAGGGGTTGCTGGTGAAGTGACGCTTCCAATTGCCCCAGTCGATCGTTAAGCGCTGCAAGGGCTCCATCCGACATAGCTGATTTCGCCTGCCGGTATTCCAGCGAGATCAAGGCTTTCTCGGAGGGCTCCAGGTGATCGTTCAAGATCTGTCTCAGGTGATAATCTACGCCGCCAAACGTTCTGATCGTGCGTGAGTCGATGATCGCAATGGAAAGGTCTCGCGGACGTCGGGTGAGCTCTGAATCACCAAAATGGCGCCATTCGATCTTGTAGAACTCAACCGGTAGCAGCATCGACGGATCTTCCGTCCACGCCTGAAGCTCTGCGTCGTACTCGGGGTTGGGTACTACGCGGAATACCACCCCTGGACAGGCCTGCGCAGGAATGGCGCTGTTATGCACACCGCAAAGGGCTTGGAGGTCGGGTCGGTTTTCGAGGAACAGCTCAATCTCAATTGTGGGCCAAGTCGCCTCTCCAATCAGGAGATCGGTCAAGAAGTCAGACACTACCGCTTTGTTGAACCAATAGGGATTGAGTTCTTCTGCCGCGGGTCTTCCCCCGATGCGCCCTGTCATCGCTAGGGCAATAGCTCCCATCAAAGATGATTTGCCGGCATCGTTCCCGCCGACAAGCAGATTGACCCTCTGATTCGGTTCCAGCTCAAAGTCTCGATGGATCCTATAACCCTTCACTTTGATCTTCGTGATCATCGTCTTTCCTTGCCAGAGGGCGCCGTATTGATGGTCGGGCGAATGTGGAGAGTGTACAGCGGCTTAACGATGGCGCCACTGAAGGTACTGTCCCCTATTCCCTGGCGAAGTAATGCGCTGTTTTTTTAGTATGTCGCGCTCTTCTTCCAAGCGCCGCATTTGGGCTCGCAACCGTAAAATCTCGCTTTTGGCTTCGAGCAGTTCGCTGTCCTGCTTCTCAGTTTTGTCAGGCGTCACGGATTTAACCCGCTTGTAGAGGCTGTGGGTCGACACGCTGAGGCGCTCGGCTGTTTCCGCAACGGAGTATCCGCGTTCAATGACTTGCCTGACTACTTCGGCCTTGAATTCCGGCGTGAATCGTTGGGTACTCATAGACTTCATCCTATGCTCAAAGCATAGGATGGAGATGTCTACGATGCTGGGGGCAGTCCAAGCAAGCTTGGAGAGTGTCTAGAAAACCCGGGGCGGTTCAGAGGCCATCCTGATCAACGTCCTGCTCCGTTAGAGGCTTGCGGAAGTACTCAAGTAGCGTGCGACGAACATCTTTCTGCGAGAGGTGTCCAGGGTGACCGAACAAATCAGGTAGATCCTGTCGCGGGCACGGCTGGCTGCTACGTTGAACCGCTGTTCGGCGGCATTACCCGACAAGGGATGGAATTCTCCGGGTCTGCGACCATGGAAGTGAAGATGACGTCACGCTCGCTTCCCTGGAAGGTGCTGGCGTCACCGCATGCAAATTCTCGAGCGTGGAGCTCGGTGGCCGGGCAACGTTCACGCATCGGGGAGTCAATGAATTTCGCTTTCTCCATACCACTTAAAAGCGTCACCACTCCGTAATGATTCTGAGGCGCGACTACATCAATCAAGATGGGGCCAAGGATGCCATATTGCCTCTATGCGTGGTTTTGAAAATACCTACTTCCGACGAGTGTCCCTGAAAGATGGGCACCTCTTAGGTGCCCTTGCCTTCACTTCCTTGGGGCAGTTCTGCTACAGCTTTCGTTTTACTTGGTTTTTGGGGTGCCCGTGATTTGGCGGCTTTCGCCTTGTCGAATTCTCTACCCTTACGCATTTTCGCTGCCTGCGCGGCATTGGAGACATCCAGTACCAGCACCGACGTTGTAGCAGCTAGTTCGGCTGGCAGCAGATCTTCCAGTGCCGTCTTCAACGCTTCAGGTTTTTCGGGTTTTATGCCTGCCGGAGACAGCGTCACACTAAGCGCATTACCGAACCAGAAGATCACATAAATGCCTTGACCTTCGGTACTGTTCGCCAATGTATAGGTCTGAAGCTGACCGCTATGCCCATACCAGAGATGTGTATGACTCGTCCGTTTCGCTTCGATCGGCACGGTAAATTGACCGTGGGTAACAAGCAGGTCGGCCCGCGTTCCACCGGATGACGCCGCTTCAGGGGACACCTCGAAGCTACCGAAAAAGCCAAGTTTGTCCCTGAGCTTACCGGCCAGCACGTCTCGGCAATCGTTCTCGACCTTGGGCTTGTTGTTGTCCCAAAAAAGCCTCCACAGGTTGTGTGGAGAAGGCTGCAACTCGGCAGCGACTTCCTCAAGGATCAACAGCACCAAGGCCTTAAGGTCCTGCGCATTGATAGGGCCTCTGCCGCTGAGTACCTTTGCCAGATCTGCCGGGGAGAGTAGCTTCTGCGTTTGCGATCGGATATCTCGCCGGTAGAGCTCAAGCTCGTGCCTGATGGTATCAACCCAGCGTGTGCCTTCAGCGTCCGTGAGCAATTCCAAAAGGATCGTCTCGACGCCTGGTTCATCCGACAACGAAACGGCTTTCAATACTTTCACTGTGTCCGGCCACACGCGCTCAAAGTGCCCCTGCATCAATGGAGTGCGCTGGAACAGGAACTGCAACAGGAGGCGGCTGACGGCCAGCGTGGACGTCGGCGTCTGCCAATAGCTACAGTTGGGATATCCGTCGAAGATCACCCGGTGAATGACAGCGTCCTCTGCCTCGTCAAGGGCATGTACGAAGTCATTGCTGAACACATCCCGCTGCATGCAGACGGCAAAGTATGCCCAGCGCAGGCGGTCAGCGCAGCGCAGATCGCTACCCGTGACCAAAGCATCCGTACCGTCGCCCTGGTTCGACCAATGGGACAGCACATCAGCCAACAGCGGCGTCAGTGCTGACGCTACAACATTCAGTTCAGCCAGCCGAAGCACGCAGTCTAGAAGACTTCCACTCAGCGTATCAGGCTGCTTCAATGCCACCTGCACGGCCCACGCATGTAACGCGGACCGCGCTGGATGCTCTCGCAGCTTGTACAAAAGCGCATTCCAACTGGCGTCCCGCTTATGGGCGAGCTGACAAAAGTAAGCAGGATCGTCTATGAACGATCGATTGAGTTGATCAATGCAGCAGGCCTCTAAGCGTTCCTTGAGATTGGCATCCCGCATCGACACTGTGGCAAAAAGGACCTGGAGAATTCGTCCCGCAGGTTCCGCGGAGAAATCCTGCCCGCTCGCCAAGTGAATTGAAGCAGACGCGGCTGCGATGGCCCCGCTAGCCCCTCGGTCATCTTCATGCTCGCCATTCGACCAAACACGGGCGAGCCCCTCAAGGATGGACTGAGCCAGCGGCCCACCGAACACCTCCCGGAGCGCTTCGACCCCGCTTGCATGACGGCCCGTGATCGGGCGACTACCGCAATAGACTTCTGCTCCCCAATACAAGGCCGCGTCGACCTCGCCTGCGACCACCGAGGGTAACTGCAACTGCCATTCGGCTATTTGACGGACTAACCACTGCTCGACGCTGTCCTGTTGGTGCGTTTGCCGCTTAGATTCTTCTTCGACGTGTAGCCGCACGTATTGCATGCCGGCGTCAGCAGCAGCACCCGGGCTCTCGTGGAGTACCGGGATCAGCCAGTCCGGTACAGGCTCCCCTCGTTCCAGCGCCCAGATACCCACCTGTCTGCCGACGTATGCTGAACCGACGCTGGACATCAGTGGATCGGAGTTCAGCATCAGGCGCACCAGCGTCTCGCTAGGCTTCAAGCCAAGCGCTCGCAGTCCGAGGGCAAGCGACCCGCTATCGGCTACGTCCTGGTCCGCAATCAAAAGCAACGCGTGCAATACCTCCTCGGAGGTGGGTCGAGCGATCAACCATTCTCCGGCAGCCTTCTTGAAGGTTGACTCGGCCCCAGTGATCACACCGGTAGCGACCATCATGTGCGCGAATTCTTTCGCGGTTACGCCCTCGTGCGACAAGGCCGCGATGCACAGCACCGAGGCGAATTTGTGCTCTAGGGCACCCACACCAGCCTGTAGCCGCCAGCGCTTCGGTGCATCCAGAATCAGGGGGCGCCACAAATTTGCTGCCACATGCCAGGCGATGTCCCTGATGGCGTAGGTGCTCTCCATGCGTCCATCTTCCGGCGCAGCCCGCGGAAGAAGTGCTTCATTGGCTCTTTGCAGGCTAGCCAGAACCCGCTCCACGTCGCCGATCACCAACTGTTGCGCAGGGATCGCGCAAAAAAGTTGTGCGATGCTGCGCAAGTGACCGCGCGACGCTTCCCTGGAGGTACAGAGCTCCTCGATCCGTCCCCAAATGTCATCTGCTGAGGTCACAGCATTATGTAGCCAGGCATCAATAGCCTGCTCTCGGCACCATTGCACGTCACTCTGGCGTAACGCGACGCTCCAGCAGGCGTCAGCGGTGGAGGCCAGCGCCGGCCCGGTCGACAACGCTTCAAGCAACATGCTGAGTCGGTGCGTGGACTCCTCCGTTTGCAGCAGCTCAATCACCAACGGCGCGAGGTCCGGGGTAACAAGTCCCACGGAGCAGATCCGCGCCGGTCCCCACTGCTCAGGAGTCCAGCGAAAAAACGGATCGCGTGCCCCAACCTCCTGCAGTACGGTGAAGCGGGAGGCAACGGGAAGTGTGGCCGCATCGCCATGCAGTAACAGCGTTTCCGGGTCGCGCAGGACCAGCCGTTGGGCGTGGTGTAGTGCGCCCTCGTTGACTAGGTGACAGGTGAACCAGGCATAAAGCGCCTTCAGACCTTCGGATGGCAATCCATCGACCGACACCAACAGTGCAACCGCGCGTTCGATATGTAGTCTGGCGCCCCCGAGGGCGCCTGTCACCAAGCGAGCCAGGTAGCGCGCGGCCAGAAACTCCTGGATGCTGCGATGAAAGGGCAGGAAGTCTTCGCCCTTCTTCATGAACAGCGCGGTGCCCAGGACGGTCTCGCGAGCGATCGGGTCAAGCCCCGCGTCATGCACCGCCAGCATGGTGTCTGCGACAGGAGCAGATCGCTGCAAGCCATGCTTTCCGGCCAGGAGCAGGGTCAGAAAGACGCGCCCGGCATGGTCTAGGACGACATCGGGCGCAGGTTCGCCGTCTTGCCGGTCTTCTGCCTTGGAGGGGTTGTGCTCGGTAGCGAAATGGCGTGCACCGGACTCGTACAGTTCGAAACGGGTGAGCGACGGCAACCGTTCGGGCTTCACGCTCATGAGAAACTTCAGCCCCAGTGGGGATAGCACGAAGGGTGTCGATCGCAACGTTTGCAGCGTGGAGAGGAGCGTGATGGGCTCTGAGCAGCCAAACGCTGTGAGCACTGCGATTGCTTCCTCCTCACTGAGAGGTTGCAACTGAGCCACGACGGGAGCCTCGTCAAGGGCAGCCAGCCCCTGACCGAACGCTCTGCTGAGCTTTCCACCCTCGTTCCAGTCCTCCGCTCGACAACTCACTCGCCATCGCATCGACGGTAGCTCTTCTAAGCACTTTGCAATCTCAATGGCGTTCTGTATGGGGACTTCATCGAGAGCATCGATAAACACCGTCGTGGCATCAGAAAGATCTTTGCGGCGAAACCAAAAGGCAGAAATGCACGATTCACCCGCTCGCTCCGCAAAATGCTCGAACGCCACAGTCTTGCCCATGCCAGGCGCGCCCAACAATACAACATAGGAGGCCTCGGCCAGATCACTTAGACGCTGGGCGCCTGCGTACTCGTCAGGGCCTGATGATATAGAGATGAGCCGATCAAGCGGGGCGATTGACATTGCGAAGCGGCACCGAGCGACAAGGGGGTGGCCATCATACGGGATGGCCAGATGACTCCACTACTCTTGACTGGCGGGGTTTGGCTGCAATCCTTAATGTACAAGCTACGAAGTACAAGCCTTACAACGTTTCGCCCTATGGCAGTAAATGGTAGGTGTATAGCTGATGCCGGCTTCTGGCCGTTCTCTACTGGTCACGGCAGGCGGAAGGCGGCAAGAACTGAGCGCGTGCGCTCATGCTCTTCCGACATCAGGAGCGCGGCAGCCTTTTTTTAAAATTTCAGTCCTCTTGTAGCTGTTCGCGACATCTCTTTTCGTACAGAGCCTGGAGCTATGAATCGAGATGAGCTGACTTGTGGAGAACGCGTCGCTCAGGTCATCTACCCTTACCGTAATTCAGATTCGTCCACATCATCCACATCATCCGCCTCAACTACATCATCGGAATCCAGGGACTTACGGCACTGATCAACGAGTGCTGCAAGCTTTGACTGAAAGGTCTCGAGGTTGGATAGGATCACGCGCAGCTCGTCCTTAGGAGCAGGCCCGTCTTTCTCTTCCTCAGCTAACGGTCCTGTTGGCTCCTCCGGTTCAGTGTCAACGTCATCGTCGATAAATTTTGAATAGAAGGCGTCTAGGTCGAAGTCTTCTGAAGCTGGGATGACTAACAGTTTCTTCCACCGTCCCAACTGGTCAGCCAGGAATCGTTCATCTTCCGTTAGTGCATCCCATTCAGCATCCTCGATGGATCGAACCTCTACTGGACGGGCCAACAAGAGTCCGCTCATGACGATCTGTGTGAGCACACCGAACATTTCATGAAGCAGGTCATCTTTCGAATGAGTGCGTCGAAACCGTGCCCAAGGATTTGCCGTAGGCCGCATTGCAGTCAGCAATTCTATCGCGGCCATCTGACCACCCATTGGGTCAACCGATGCCGGTAGAGAGCGGCGGTTTGCCCAAAGCTTGATTATTAATTCCGCAGCTTGCTTTTTTGCTGTCTGTCGAACCGCCCCTTCACCGTTCTCAGCGAGATCCATAAGTTCTGCAAGATGATGAGCCATCCAGCGAGACGCCAATTCACCACGCGTTTCGTTTTCAAGCTGATGGACAATCGCTCTCCCAAGATCCAATACGCCCTTCGGCGGTATAGAGCTGCCCTTCTCCGTCGAGTCTGTAGACCCGAGCGTACGTGGCCTCGGGATTCTGCTCTTCCGAGTCATAGCCTCGTCGACTGCTGCGTCCTTCACGTCTGACCTCCATCACGATGACAAGCTCTAGCCCCTCATTCTGTAGGAGCGCTATTAACTGATTACGCTCGGTCAGCAATCTGCATCCCGAGCTCGAAGGGTACGATTGGTAGTGGTCTTCGTCCGATTCACGGTCACCCCAAACTTCGTAGCGAAACATTGCTGCCTGACCCGGTAACGACCATGCATTCCCGCCATCCGGATCGCATTCCAGT
The DNA here is from genome assembly GCF_055406205.1 of Pseudomonas sp. E315. NCBI lineage: Bacteria > Pseudomonadati > Pseudomonadota > Gammaproteobacteria > Pseudomonadales > Pseudomonadaceae > Pseudomonas > Pseudomonas sp. E315. The sequence goes on from NZ_JBUZPJ010000025.1 coordinate 10,010, forward strand.
CCGTATTCGCCGATTATCCAGCTCGCTGGCATCCAGCCCACGAGCGTTGCGTTGCCTCGCAAAGGATCTTGACTATCGATTCCGCCATCTGAATACGGTCGGCTTAGCCAGGGAATCATCTGATAATCGCCGTCATCGCCGTCGTAAGCGTCCTCACTCTCGGTCGGTATCGTATAATCCCACGTGCTCTCCATCGTCTGTAAGGCGCGTACCAAAGATCCGCCAAGTTCCTTCTCAACCAGAGCGCTTGAAATAGAAAGTGTCTCAACGCGATCGGCATTAACAAGCCGCCATTCACCGCCGACAAGGATGTGGCCAGGGCAATCGGTCGCTATCAACTCTCCCCGCATGCTGAGCTCGGAGACCTGCTCCACCCAAACAGCTAACGATTCCTCGGATTTCCGCCAGAAGTCAGACCGCAGTGGAACAGGCCCCAAGAGGTCTGCCGACCAGCACGGCGGTTGGGTTAGCATTTGACGTTCGACGCGATTAGGCAGCGAACTCCAGTCCGAGTGTTCTCCCTCAGCGAGCGGCTCGGTTTGTAGCAGCTCGCCAAGGGAACACCATAGCGCGTGCCATTCGAGATGGGTGCTCAGGCGCTCGAGTGTCGGACTCGCACCATGATCATTGCGCGTGAGAGCCCAGTCATGAGATGAGATACGTCCCTGCAGACGTTCTGCCTCGTACGATCGAATTTCGCCAGGATAACCCCAGCGATCAATAATCCAGTTCTCTGCCGTAGTCAGCAGCAGATCTTGGGAAACATTGGCAAAGCTATCAAGCATCGGATCGTACCAATAAGGCACCGTATCCATAGGGTCGAACTGAAAGCGGCGTTCGGGTTCCCCGGAGCCGTTACGGACCCGAGGTGGCCTGCGGCTCGTCCCCGGCAGAGGTATCAACGCTGATCGCCCGGTAGCATTCAATTGTTCTATTTGGGAAGGATCAAGCGCAAGGGCGCCCGCGTCTACCAGTTTGAGGCAAGCATCGCGCGCAAATGAGACAAGAAGAAGATGTGGAAAAGTCTGATCCAACGCGATGGCGAGCAGTAGTGCTCCCGCCTGAACACCTATTTCTGGCAGCTCAGCTGCAATGCGATCCCAGGCAATCACAAACCACAGCCGCGCGGCAATCCAGAAGAAGTCGAGACGAGATGACCGAAAGATTGACTCATCCCGACGGCCGTATTCGTCGATTAGCGCTTTCAGCTCTTCGACAGCATCAAGTCTGGCCAAACGCCGTATCCCGTGAGCTGCGCGCCATCGCACTCGCACGTCATAGTCGCCCAAGCATGCATAGAGGAAACGCGCCACCGATGCGGGAACGTTTACAGGTACATCCCACGGTTGCCAGGTTTGGTCTCGATCTTCGGGCGAGACACGTTCGGCAAGACGGTTTGCGTACCATACGCCAATGACTGACGATGAGTGCGGATCCAGATGCCCTGCAATTAGCCCCGCCAGAGCAAAGACTTGTTCTCCGTCGAACATTTGCCCATGCTGCTCCACACCACGCAAAAGCAAATTTGCTGCTCCATCTGGGGCCAAACCAGTCCACTTCAATGCTTTTGGGAGAGACGTTTCGCTGTGTCCGATGTATCTGGCAAAATCGGGAAGGCGCTCAACGATAACTTCGGGCAATTCCGATGCAGCCCATCTTCGAATGGCCGGTGTATTCCATCGATCGAGCATCAGCAGCATCGTTTCGACCACGCTCGCACCATCTCGAACCTTTAGGTTTCGTAAGACCTTGAGAAAAGCCAAGCGATCACGTATCTCAACGCGTTCCGCAGCAGTTGCAATCAGATCCGATAGCGAAACATATCTATCTGCAGTACGTGCAGTCTGAAGCGCAGATTTCAATGCATTGGCAAAGTCCTCGCCGTTCAGCAGGTTCTCCCGGGTCCAAGTCGTTGTGGAGCGAACTTCACACTCTGTTGTCGCTACTTTCGTGATAACAGGCAGAGAAGAGGCTGTCTCCTCCAGACTTTCAAGAAATGCCTGTCGCTCACGGAGTGCCCTGCTCCATTGCCCCGACCACTTCGCCATCCCACGGCTATTGAGCAGCTTGCTGTTATCACGTTCGTTGTGGCGGACTAATGCGTTCCACGCCGCTTCCTCAAGATAAGATCCTGAGTTAACGCAGTTGGCGACGTGGTCCAATGCTGCATCAGCGATTGCATGATTGCCGTGCACCATCAACTCCAATGCCATTGCCGCAGCTGGGTCTAGTGTCCCCTGGGTGAGTCCAGAGTTGAGGACCGGCGCCAGTGTTTGTGAGAAGTCGACAAGATTGGCATCTTGCCACTTCGCCGTGTTTGCGAGCGCGAGAGGAAGGTCTAAAGCCGCAACAGTTTCCATGACCTCTTTCCAGGGCAGGTTCTCATCGCCGTCGAGACGGACGGCAGCATCAACCAGCACCTCACAAAGATCACGGGCGGCTACTCTCCTGTCCTCGACGTCACCAGTGCCTCGCTTGAAAAGCTGGCCGAGCAAGCGTAGTTGCGCCACGATTTCCCGATCGAGTTGGCTGGCGGCCTCAATTGCATCATGAAAAACAGCATTAGCATCGTCGGGACTGAACGGCAGGAGCAGGCGTGAGTAGGTTAGAAGCGCTTGGGATTTGTCTCGGGCGCCAATGCGTTGAGTGCGCATAACAGAAGCCGCTGTGTCAATATCCACGACAAGTGCGGTCTGCAGTTCTGGGCGCAGCATCATACGCTCCGCAAACTCTATATCCGGCTGCAAATCGGAGGCTCCCCACCTACCATGAATTCGCTTGGCGATGCGTAGAACGAACTCCGCGTCTAATTTACGGCCTACGAGCAATAGCGCGCCACGAGCGGCTGCCATGGCAAGCGCGCTGGCACTGTGATCGCGCGCGAGACGCCATGTGTTGCTCTCTTTGTGCCTCGTCGCTTGTTCCAGAACATTAGCGATTGTGTCGTCATTCTTCCCGGACATCGCTATTGCGGTCGCCGCATAGACGGGATACAGCATATTGGTCAGCTCGTTTAGCTTACGATCTGCCTCTTCTTGGTGATAGGTGTCGCGGCCGCGCTCCTTTTTCTCCGCGGGCTCGGGCCTGGATTCGTAGAGGTCGTCGGGTTTCAACTTCCCGCCGGTCCGGGCCGCTCGGAGTGCGTGCGCTCGAAAGAGCAGATCCATATGACTTGTGTTACTGATATGAACCTTGTCGATTCTCCGGCTGTCAGGCAAAAGCACTACATCCAAGAAACCATCTACAGCAGTCGCAGATAGCGGGTCCGCAGCAAGAAGCTCACAAGATGTCATGGCAACATCCATCATCCATGACCACAAGCTTTCCAGCAGACTGCGTGCACCCTGACGCTTGGGAGATAACATCCAGCGCTTGCAAAAGGCGCTCAGGCTGCTCGTGAGCCTTTTGGTATCCAAGGGAGCACCGGACACCACCAAGGGTACGAGTACAAAAAGCTCTTCCCAGGGTTTGAGATGACGTGTGTCCAGTATTCCCTGAAGCAGACCCGAGCCATCTTGCGCAATCAGCCGCGGAATCAGGCAGCGCGCCACCAGCAGCCGAACCCGCTTCGGCTTCCATTTCCACAGCGACTGCAAAGCAGACTCTGGCCCATTACTGCGAAGCGCTGTTTCGATGCTGGCCGCAACGTCTGCAACTTCAAGCCGCCAGTCGCAATGCTGGTCCTTTTGAATGAGGGCTTTACGTGCAGCCATCCAAGCTTCGATCAATCGCTGCCCCTCATGCAACGAAATTCGATCGCCGTTGAGCGAGTCAATCACTTGTTTGTGAAGCAAGAAAGCGCCGTGGTAGCCGATTTGTTTCGGATCGGTAAGGACGAGCCTCCCAGCAGTGTCAGCAGCGAATCGCACCGCAAGGTCTGGATTATTAGACAGGAGTGCCCGTAGCGCGCGCTCAGTCTTGAGCCCTTCGCCTCCGATGAGCACGAAACGCAGCGCGCGTTGACTATCGCCCGCCTTCCGACAGAAGGAGATAGCTAACCGTAAGCGCGTAAGTTCCGCTTCTCGCCGCTTCACCGGATCATCAATTGCAGCCGGCGAAGGTTCGTGTTCAACGAGATCAAGCAGCTTATTGCCCAAGCCAGACGCAGCGAGTAGACCTGCGACGTGCTGCGCAGCATAAGAATCGCTTTCGCAGCGGCTCATCAGCCAATCAGCAGCGTTCTGGGTTACTTCGCTTAGCATTGACTCCCCCGCTTCGCGGACGAAGTGCTCGAAGTCTTCGTCCGCAAAGGCGACAGTGTTTTCAGTGAGCCGAATCGCTGGTGCCATGTCGGTGCAGATGTCAATCAGCGCTGGCACCTGGATACGAATGATCGCGCTGAGATCTTCTATCGGTACCGGCCGCGCAAGAGCAATGAGCCCTGCACAAAACCTTGGAAGGTCTGTTGCGATTCCGCTTTTCCCCAGGGCTCGCTCAAACTGCTCGCGAAATACTTGGTCCAGAGACCGGCCTGCGGGCAAGAGGCGGTCAATCGCTTTTTCGGGAGGTGCATCACCCAGATCCATAGCATAAGCTTGGACTCTAGGTACTCCCATGGTCAGCCTGTGGAACGCATCGATCCAATCATCTGTTGCAGCCCACTTCCGCTGTACATTGATTTCAGTTTCACCACGGGTAAACGGCTCAATCTCTGAAAGGCTATAACTAGACGGTAGGGCAAGTTCAGCGAGACGGCCTGTCCTTGCCGTAACGATGAACCGGACATTAGGCGGCAAGTCGCCCAGTTCCAAGAAGTCGTGTACAAAGCAAGCCTCAGGCGGTTTGCGTGTTGTCGCAGCCGTAACGGCATTGTCGGCGGCGTCAACGGCAATGACGATCAGCGCGTCTGGATATTCAGACGCGTGCGCCTGGGCTGCGTGGCGTAGGCGATTCGAGAACAGGCGCGGAGGGTCTGATAGCTGGTGACGGCTAAGCAAAATTGGCAGCCGCAGCCTCGTGGCAAGCTCATTGGATAGCTGTAAAAACGCGTCCACATGTCGATGACGCAAAGTAGCGGCATCTAGATAGGTGCCACCTCCATAACAATCGTAAGTCACCATGATCGAATGAGGCGGGAGCATCGCCTCAATTTGCTGCAGCGCAGTCGTCTTGCCGACCCCTCCAGGACCATGTAGACAGACTCGCTGTTTGCCGGCAGCGATCTCGGTCGCAATGTCAGCGACGCTGCTCCGTGGCACCGGTGCATCAACTCGTTCAAGGACAGGTGGGCAAGGGAACAATGCGCCCATCGCAGAGACGCCGAGTTCGAGTAAAACTGACTCCTTCGTTATTAACTCGCCCGCAAATTCGGGACGCATGCGCTGACGAATGAACTGGCGAAGATTAGAGACTGGCGCTTGTAACTCGAGATCGGTCCATCCAGAAATATCAGCGAGCAATTTTTTTTCAATCGCGAAGCGCGATCCTGCTCCACCATTGAATCGAAGAGCCTTTGCAAATTCGGGCAGCACAGATTTGGACAGTCCGGCGGCGAACGCCATTTTTCGCTCGTCCGGCTCATCCTTTCCAGGTCGTTTTCGTGGAGCGGATACGCTACCTGTTGCGAGCTTTGCTGTAACAGTTTTTAACTCAGCCGCGATGGGCTGGTTGGTTACCAGTGATACTTCAACTGTTCCTTTTGGCTCCAGGGCTTGTATCCCAGCCCAGGCTTTTGCCAAGCGATTCAGGACGCTGTCCTCGCGCTTATCGCCGCTCACCATTCGTGCGACGGTCCACGAACTGCGAGGATTCGCGGCGGAATACTTCAGTTGCTCCAACAATATACGATCAGCTTCCTTTGCGTTGCCGCCGCCTTCGTACAACGCGCAATCCACGCCATCCCACGTAGAAGGGGATGACCCAGCTTCGTCACTTGGAGCAATCCCTTCTACAGTCAACGCTTGAAGCGGATCACGGTCGTCTAGAAGGCGGATAGCATGCCGGGCGGCCCATAACTCGTGGAAGTCGTCGCCGGTGTTGGAACCTCGAGCTCCTCTGAAATCACTCACTTGCGTTCCTTGCATCCATCAGTTGATCGCCCAACACCCACAACCGGTGCGGTCGCAGATGGATAGTTTGTTGTTCAGCATTTTCTTCGCACGCTTGAGCAACCGTCAATGGCTCCCAGCACTGTGATGTCATTGCAGAGCTCCCCCGGCACGGTGAAATGCCCAGACACGGAGTACTTCTTACGAGTCGCAGGTGTACATACCCAGAGTACAGCGCGCTGCCTTGATCCGCGCATCGGGTATTTCGGTGATTTGCGCCATTACGCCTGGAGCCATTGCTGCTAGTGTGTTAATCGCCATCCTGCCTGCTGCCACTGTCTATCGGAAACCAGGGGCGATTCAGACGTACCTCCTGTGGAGATCACCTTCCATTACCCACTGGGTATCGTATGAACCTTATTCGCCCTAGGCAACCAACCCATATTCCGCTCGTAGAGTGACCCCGGCGCCCCATACACCGCTTCCACACTCTGAACCTTGCTCAGGCTCCTCTCTGAACCTCCAACCGCGCCTAGGCGCTCCATACCGGTATGTTCGAAATTGGAAAGCTCATCTGACTTATGGACAAGGCTAGTGTGCTGTTTTGAAAATAACTTACCCGCCAGCCCGTGAGGCCATTGCCTCACGGGCTCGCTGTATCTTGTTTAAGATATCTTCTCCCTTCGCATT
>NZ_JBUZPJ010000026.1:0-16082 GCF_055406205.1 Pseudomonas sp. E315
ATCCTAAGTTATGCGACACACGCGCATCGTCAGGTTCTGAGGGCTTTCGTCTGTCGCATAAGTCAGTCGCAGGTGCTAGATTACCTGCAACGACTAATGCGACAGGTGTCCCCATGGAAAATGCAGGACAGCAGATTGGCTACGCTCGGGTTTCGACGCAAGGTCAGGAGCTGGAGCAGCAACGGATCGCTTTAGGGCAAAACGGTTGTCAGCGGATTTTTGAAGAGAAGGTCAGTGGGGCCAAGCAAGACCGCCCCGAACTTAGTCGGCTGCTCGATCACCTTCGCCCTGGTGATGTACTGACTGTGACGCGGTTGGATCGCTTGGCCAGGTCAACCACCGACCTGCTCCACATTGCAGAACGACTCAAAACCTTAGGTGCAGGTCTGCGTTCGCTTGCTGAGCCTTGGGCCGATACGACGTCTCCAGCTGGGCGTATGGTGTTAACGATCTTCGCCGGCATTGCTGACTTTGAGCGATCCCTCATTGGTGAGCGCACCAGTGCTGGCCGTGCTGCTGCCAAAGCTAAAGGCGTTCGATTCGGCCCAAAACCTGTTTTAACCCCAGAACAGATCGCCCATGCACGACAGCTGATCGACGGGGGGCAATCGGTTTCCGAAGTTGCACGGCTCCTAGGCGTTCATCGAGCCACGCTATACCGCGCACTGCCTCAATAGGTAGAACGGGAGAGACAGGATGAACAGCACGGATTCGGTACCGCGATTTATTGAGCCGGGCGACGACCAGGACGAGTGCCTGGCGCTGCCGCTCTACGTCACCCGCCAAGTCGATGACGAGACCCGGCGCGCTCAGGAGGCGCGCAAGCGGCTGTTGGCGGCTGCTGTACTGCAGTAGCAGAGGACCGACGCCTTAAACAACGGCTGAGCGTATGCAAAACAACCCCAAAAGAACGGTAGAAAAAGGCACGAGAACGGAAAAAGAACAGCAGGCGCAACGGATTAAGTCGGCTGAATAGGCGGGCAAGATAGGTGAAGTAGGCCTACCGGCCCACTTCACAGCTTGTCCATTCGCCTGCGGCTCAATGGAAAGTTTCGCGGGCGCGAAATGGTTACTTGGCCATTTGGGCACCAGTTGTATAACAAGTGCTATACAAAATTCTCCAGGTTTTGTGGGCTAAATCATTTGTTTTGTATCACAACTGTATAGCGTCAAAGAATTATTAGTTTTTAATAAATTTTTGAAAAATAAAGGTTTTTTCCATCGCCTGAGGTGCGTGATGTGTATTGAGATTTTGACCCTGTTAAGGGGGAAAATCTGGCTCTTCAAAGGGCGTAAAAATCATTCAGGTCGAAGACCGTGGCCAGTCGGTGGCAGGTAAGGTGCAAAAAAGGTGTTGGGTGGGTGCAGGTAAGGTGCAAAACGGGTATAGAACGGGTGCAAAAGGGAGACGGAACGGGTGCAAAAAAAGCCATCGATCTATGATCCAGGGGCGGCGTTAACCAATCCAGAAACCAGGACTGTATTTATTGCGGATGCTTTAGCGACCGGCCATCCCGCTCATATTGCGGCCTCCATCGGTGTGGCGATCAGCGCATTTGGGGCGGCCAAAATGGCGAGTCTGACCGGGATCACCGTGGCAGATCTGGAGCAGCTCTTTGGTACCCATGGCGATCCGGACCTTTATCGCTTGATGAAAGTGCTACACGTGCTGGGGGTCAGTTTATCCGTGACTGCAAGAACGCAGTGACGCGTCACGTGACGGCACAAAACCATGCGCGACCCTTATATTGAGCTACACTGTGGCCCAATATAGGAGGACTACCCATGTCCACAAATGCTGTCGTTCGTGCTCGTATCGATGAGCACATCAAAGAAGAAGCCGCTGCAGTACTTGCGACAATGGGCTTAACGGTTAGCGATGCTTTCCGCATGATGATGACCCGTATAGCGCAGGAAAAGGCGCTGCCATTCGAGCCGTTGGTGCCCAACGCCAAAACCGTTGCCGCGATGAAAGAAGCGCGGCGCGGAAAGCTGCAAAAGTTCGCCACCATTGATGATCTGATGGCGGATTTGCATGCGGACGATTGAGAGAACCAGTCAGTTCAAGCGAGATTTTAAGCGAGAGGCCAAGGGGCCGCATCGAGCTGACTTGGAGCCGGGCGGCCTGTTCATCAAGATTGTCACTGCCCTGATGAATGACAAACCGCTGCCGGAAAAACATCGGGATCATGCTCTGACTGGTAACTGGAAAGACCATCGGGATTGCCATATCAAACCGGATTGGCTGCTGATCTACTGCAAGCCCGACGATGAGCGCTTGCAGCTTGTGCGACTCGGATCACACAGCGAGCTGAGCCTATGACCAGCCAGGCTAAAGAGTGTGACGCGTCATATGACGGTAGAGCACCATGCGTCACACCATAGATGAAGCCGCGTCACTGATCGGCAGAACGCGCCGGTCCATATACCGGGCAATGACCGAAGGCCGTATATCATATGGCTTAGAGTCCGATGGACGTCGCTATATCGACACCGCGGAGTTACTGCGTGTGTACGGTGCTTTCGAGCCAGCGTCACAGAGCGTCACAGTGGAAATGTCACACGGCGTCACAGTGACTGGCGACCTCGGGGAGATCATCGCCAGGGCGGTGGCAAAGGCCGTCGCTGAAGCGGTGGAGCCATTGCGGCAAGAGATCGAGAAGCTACGCCTTGATAATGCTGAGCAACGCCTTATTGAGCACAACCCTGAGCCTCAACCTGAAAAAGCGCCAACCCCGGGAAAGCCAAAATTACCCGGGCCTGCCAAGTCTTTTTCCGATCTACTGGCCGGACTGGCCGATTAGTCTCGACGGTGACGATCTAAACCCAGTCCGACCCACGTACATCAATCCAGTCATTCAGCCAGTGCCAAGGTGATCTGGTTGAGTCTGGCATGTGCTGCTTCCCAGCTCTCACCAGGACGAGCGCGTTTGGCAACCTCAGCGTCTGTCAGCTTGCCAAGCTTTTGCTTCACCGGCACGGATGTTGGTTCTGGTTTGATGGCAAAGATCAGATGGGTGACGGTGCGTCCGGTCTTGCGCTGTGTGTAGCTCACACGAATATCGCTGTATTCGTTGATTTGTGCCACGGCTGTATCTAGGACTCGCTTTTTAAAGTCCTTAATTGCCTTGTATTCGTTGGTAAGGCCGAGACTTTCGCGCAGATTAGCGAGTGCCAACTCGCGTTTTCCGATTGTGAGGTACTGCACCAGTAGCTCGTAGAGCCGTACAGCGTGAACGCTCGACATGCCACTGATTTTCTCCAAACGGTATGACGTGAACTCGGACTCGAGACGTGTGATGTAGGGGATCACCCGAGGGGCGAACGTCAACTGAATTCGGCCTGTTCCGTCGATGTAAGCCTTGTCGCTGATCCATCGGGTTGTGACAGTACGGTCCTTACCGGTGTCCGGATCGGTGTCATAGATCGTCACCGAGCGGTCGAACAGGTCGCCCATCGCTTCTTTAAGTTGTCCGTAAACCTTGGTTTCGTTGGTCCCGAATGCCTGAGCGAAATCGCTCGCTGCAATCGTGACTGGCTTATCTGGCGAAAGGCCCAGCTGTTCGTCGCGACTACGACTGATGGCAAACAGGATGATTTGTTGTTCGACCAGGTTGAGCCGGTAGCTAGCTTCGACAAGCCGGTTAGATTTGACAACAACTTCGCTTTTCTCAGCCATCAGTAGTCCTCGTGGGGAGATCCACCATAGCATAAAAAGGACTATTTAATACAAGTCCCTTAATACCGCAAATCTGTCCCTTTATGACCGCAAATCTGTCCCTTTATGACCGCAAATCTGTCCCTTTATGACCGCAAATCTGTCCCTTTATGGAGGCTGTATGCCACGTAATACGTGGCATACAGCCCGACTAAAAGCTTTTAAAAGCATTAAAAGCATTAAAAGCATTAGTCCGAGTTACCCACAGCCATTTTTCCCTCACATAACGAACAAGGAATGAATAAGCGCCGAGCTTGCGGATTTCATGACTATTCGGACACTTTAAGGCAGGCAGCGACGCAGGATTTATCACTATCACTGACCTCTTTTCTCGAAGCAAAGAGATCTTCGTGGCGCGTATATGACAACAAATCCCTCCCTTTATGAACACTACAGGCCACATAACATAAGGCGTCTAGACGACCTCAAAGGTTTAAAAAGGGAAAAGTAAAAAGCGCGGCTCTGCCGGGGCACCCCTACGGGGTTCCCCCACTTCGTGGCTCCCCCTCCGGTAATAATGCCCAGCCTGCCGGCTGGAGACTTTGTTTATGCGCTCCAAGGAGCGCTGTGACGCCTCTGCTAGCAAGGATCATCCAAACGCCTGCTGCGGGCTCACAGACGACAAAGGCGAGTAATCAGGGGATAACAGCGAGCCGGATTTCAGTGTCGTCCTGATAAAGTGATGTTGCTATTAATCTTGTCTGTGCAAGCATTCGCTCTGGATCTGATTCCAGGGAGTGGGGCCCCCCTCAGGGGGTCGAGCTGGGTGAGCGCGTAGCGCGAATGCTCTGGGATTCTGTCTTTTTGTACCTTTGCCTTTTTGTACTTCCTATGTGTAGCGGCTCGCGTTTGAAACCACGCGGGCTCACATTCAGCGGCATTTCTGGCTCAGATTAACTGCAACCAGTCAAAGGCACCGGCTCACATTAATTGCAAATGGGCTTGCATTCGATGGGGCTGGTTCGCATTCCATTGTGGCGGGCTCACGCTATTTGCAATTACCCCGGAAGACTGGCTTTGTCTCATTAGGTTCTAGACGGTTGTCGTAACGCGTCTCGAAAAAGGCATTCCGATCCTTGTGATACGAAAATAACGCCTCACGGCCGTGAACCGTTTGGGTCTACCCATACGGGACAGATCACAGTTGCATTTAATGTGAGCCCATGAAGGGGCGAATAGAGAAAACGGAAAAAATCGTACGCTAAGGTTTTCCGGGCAGCCTTAGCGGCCGAAACTTCCCGTCCTCCAGCCTGCGGCTCTGCCGCCAGACATAATCGCCGGTCAGATTGATGTGCTCCCACCCCAGCGGCGACAGGTATTGCAGCAGCTCACCATCCACCGACTTCCCCGCATCGCCCATCGCCTGGGTGGCGCGCTCCAAGTACACCGTGTTCCACAACACGATGGCGGCCGTCACCAGGTTGAGGCCACTGGCCCGGTAGCGCTGCTGCTCGAAGCTCCGATCCCTGATCTCGCCGAGGCGGTTGAAGAACACCGCCCTGGCCAGGGAGTTGCGGGCTTCGCCCTTGTTCAGTCCAGCATGCACGCGCCGGCGCAGCTCGACGCTTTGCAACCAATCGAGGATGAAAAGCGTGCGCTCGATCCGGCCCAGCTCGCGCAGGGCCACGGCCAGGCCGTTCTGGCGCGGATAGCTGCCGAGCTTGCGCAGCATCAGCGAGGCGGTGACCGTGCCCTGCTTGATCGAGCTGGCCAGGCGCAGGATGTCGTCCCAATGGGCGCGGACGTGCTTGATGTTCAGGGTGCCGCCAACCATTGGGCGCAATGTCGGGTAGTCCTGGACGCTATTCGGAACATACAGCTTGGTTTCTCCGAGGTCGCGGATGCGCGGTGCGAAGCGGAAGCCCAGCAGGTGCATCAGGGCGAAGACATGATCGGTGAAGCCAGCCGTGTCAGTGTAGTGCTCCTCGATCCGCAAGTCGGACTCGTGGTACAGCAGACCGTCGAGCACATAGGTAGAGTCGCGCACGCCGACATTCACCACGCGGGTGCTGAACGGTGCGTACTGGTCGGAGATGTGGGTGTAGAACAGCCGCCCCGGCTCGCTGCCGTACTTCGGGTTGACGTGGCCGGTGCTTTCGCCTCGACCACCCGCCCGGAAGCGCTGGCCATCGGAAGAAGAGGTCGTGCCGTCGCCCCAGTGAGCGGCGAAGGTATGACGGTACTGGTGGTTGACCAGCTCGGCCAGGGCCGCCGAGTAGGTTTCGTCTCGGATGTGCCAGGCTTGCAGCCAGGACAGCTTGGCGTAGGTCAGGCCGGGGCTCGACTCGGCCATCTTGGTCAGCCCGAGGTTGATTGCATCGCCCAGGATCGCTGACAGCAGCAATGTCCGGTCTTTGGCCTCGGCACCGTCCTTCAGGTGTGTGAAGTGGCGGCTGAAGCCCGTCCAGTCGTCCACGTCCATCAGCAGTTCGGTGATCTTGATGCGCGGCAGCAAATGGCTGGTCTGGTCGATCAGCGCCTGCGCGGTATTGGGCACCGCGGAATCCAGCGGGGTGATCTTCAGCCCGGACTCGGTGAGGATGGCATCGGGCAGCTCGTTGTCCTTGGCCAGGCGGGTGACGGTGGCCAGCTGCTCGTCCAGCAGCTGCAAGCGCTCTTCCAGGTACTGGTTGCTGTTCGGGTTGATCGCCAGGGGCAGAGCCTGCGCATGCTTGAGCGCGGCGAACCTCTCTGCCGGCAGCAGGTAGTCGTCGAAGTCGCGGAACTGCCGCGAGCCCTTGACCCAGATGTCACCGGAGCGCAGCGCGTTCTTCAGCTCGGACAGGGCGCAGATTTCGTAGAAGCGCCGGTCGAGGCCTTCCGGGGTTATCACTAGCGGCTTCCAGCGCGGCTTGATGAAGGCGGTGGGCGCATCGGCCGGCACCTTGCGCAGGTTGTAGGCGTTCATCTCGCTCAGGGTCTGCACGGCTGCCAGCACGCCTTGCGCAGCCGGGGCAGCGCGCAGTTCCAGCACCTCCAGCAAGGCCGGCGTGTAACGGCGCAGAGTGGCGAAGTTCTCGCCGACCAGGTGCAGATGGTCGAAGCCTTCCGGCCGGGCCAGCAGCTCGGCCTCGCTGACGCTCTCGGTGAACTCGTCCCAGGGAATCACCGCCTCAATGGCGGCATAGGGATCGCTACCGCTTTCCTTGGCTTCCAGCAGAGCCTGGCCGATCTTCGAGTACAGGCGCACCTTGTCGTTGATCGCCTTGCCCTGCTTCTGGAACTGCTGCTGATGCTTGTGCTTCGCGCTGCTGAACAGCTTGACCAGGATACGGTCGTGCAGATCGACCAACTCATCAATCACCGTCGCGGTGCTCTCCAGCACCACGGCGGCCAGGGTCGCGTAGCGTCGCTGCGGCTCGAACTTGCCGAGGTCTTTGGGCGTCATCTGCCCACCCTCGCGGGCCAGCTTGAGCAGGCGGTTCTGGTGGATGTGTCGGCCCAGGCCTTCGGGCAAGTCCACCAGCTGAAATGTCTTCAGCCGCTCGATGTGTTCGAGCATGTGGCGGGAGTTCGGTTTCAGCGGTGCCTGTCGCAGCCAGGTCAACCAGGTGATGCTGCTGCCGGCCTTGAGCTTCAACAGCTCGTCCAGCTTGGCCCGATGCGAGTCCGTGAGTGGTTCGACCAGGGCGCGGTAGACTCGGCGATTGGCCCGCGCAATGGCCTCCGAACAAGCTCGATCAATTACGCTCAACGCCGGCAGAATGCGCCGCTTCTGTCGCAGGCTCTCCAGGGCCTGACCGGCCAGCAGTAAGCCCTTGTCGGTCTGCTGGGCCAACTCGGTCAGCTCGCGCACCAGGGCGCGGAAGTCGGACAGGCCGAACGGGGCCAGTTGTAGGTAGGTGCGCAGTTCCTGGGCGTGCTCGCGGCGAGTCACGTCGCGTTCGCCGTACTTCAACCAACTCGCCGGGTCGGCCTGAACTTGCTTGGCCACCCACTGGATGACCGGCTCGGGCGGCTCGCTGTCGGTGCCCAACGCATAGCCGGGGTAGCGCAGCAGGCTGAGCTGCACCGCGAAGCCCAGGCGGTTGGCGTCGCCGCGCCGCTGGCGGATCAGCGACAGGTCGGAGTCGTTGAAGGTGTAGTAGCGGATCAGGTCATCCTGGCTTTCCGGCAACGCAAGCAAGGTGTCGCGCTCCGTAGCCGAGAGAATCGAGCGACGCGGCATGGTTCAGTCGTCCTTGCGAAGGTACTGATAGAGGGTTTCTCGGCTGATGCCGAACTCGCGGGCGAGCTGCGCCTTCGGCTCGCCCGCAGCGGCCCGCTGCCGCAGCGTGATGGCTTGCTCGTCGGAGAGGGCTTTCTTGCGGCCCCGGTAGGCACCGCGCTGCTTGGCCAGGGCGATGCCCTCGCGCTGCCGCTCGCGAATCAGGGCGCGCTCAAACTCGGCAAAGGCCCCCATGACCGACAGCATCAGGTTGGCCATCGGCGAGTCCTCGCCGGTGAACACCAGGCCTTCCTTCAAGAACTCGATGCGCACACCGCGCTGGGTCAGCTTCTGCACCAGGCGGCGCAAATCATCGAGGTTTCGTGCCAGGCGATCCATGCTGTGCACCACCACGGTGTCGCCTTCGCGAACGAAACCGAGCATGGCCTCCAGCTGGGGACGCTGGGTGTCCTTGCCCGAGGCTTTGTCGGTGAACAGCTTGCCGACCTCGACCTGTTCAAGTTGGCGTTCCGGGTTCTGGTCGAAGCTGCTGACCCGGACGTAACCGATGCGTTGTCCCTGCAAGATGCCTCCATGGGCTGGATGGGCGGCAGGGCTTGCGTTGGTTTTTGGTTCCATTGCGCCCGAAGCCTTGAATTTGTCAGGCTGAAATCTATGACCTTGGCAAGCATGTGTCAAAGAATGTGAAAGCGGACTCTATTCTGACGGCGTGATGCGCCTTGCCTGACATCCAGTTAGGGTATAGCTCAGGCTGACATCCAAACAGGACGCCCTAGTCCGGGGGTGACTCGCAGAAATTGCCCTCTTCCTGTAGACTGTTGCGGCCATTGAGTTACTAAAGACACTCGATAAGACCTCATGCTTACCCTGCAAAACATGATCTGGCTGCCTACGCCGCCATAGCGCTTCGCCCCCCCGCATCATCTGTGACTGCTTGCTCTGCCAGCGGTCGCTTTCTGCTGTGCTTTAGGTTTTAACACCCGCCACAGCTCCTCTACATCCGACATTTGACCTCGTATCGACCAGCTGCACTTGGCCTGCGCCATGCTGTGCTGCGCGATCCATTGCCTTGGGAATTCTGATGCTCCACTCGTTAAAACAAACCTGGTTATCCAACATCCGTGGCGACATCCTCGCCGGTCTTGTGGTCGCACTGGCCCTAATCCCTGAAGCCATCGCCTTCTCGATCATTACTGGCGTTGACCCTAAGGTCGGCCTTTACGCCTCTTTCTGTATCGCTGTGGTGATCGCCTTTGTCGGTGGCCGCCCAGGCATGATTTCGGCCGCAACGGGTGCCATGGCACTGCTGATGGTGACTCTGGTCAAGAACCATGGTCTTGAATATCTGCTGGCCGCCACGCTGCTATGTGGCGTGCTACAAATTGCTGCTGGCTACCTGAAGCTCGGATCGCTGATGCGCTTCGTCTCGCGCTCGGTGGTGACCGGTTTTGTCAATGCACTGGCGATCCTGATTTTCATGGCTCAGCTGCCCGAGCTGACTAATGTCACCTGGCACGTCTACGCCATGACAGCCGCAGGCCTCGGCATCATCTATCTGTTCCCCTATGTCCCCAAGATCGGCAAGCTCATCCCATCGCCGCTGGTGTGCATCATCGTGCTGACCGCCGTCGCCATGTCGGTTGGTCTGGATATCCGCACGGTCGGTGATATGGGTGAACTGCCGGATACGCTACCGATCTTCCTCTGGCCTGATGTGCCGCTGACATTCGAGACGCTGGCCATCATCTTTCCTTATTCGGCAGCACTGGCTGTGGTCGGTCTGTTGGAGTCGATGATGACCGCGACCATTGTCGACGACCTGACCGACACCCCGAGTGACAAGAACCGCGAGTGCAAGGGCCAGGGCGTGGCCAACATTGCTTCGGGTCTGATCGGCGGTATGGCTGGCTGCGCGATGATTGGTCAGTCGATCATTAACGTGGAATCCGGCGGTCGTTCTCGCCTGTCGTCTCTTGCCGCAGGCGTATTTCTGCTGCTGATGGTGGTTTTCCTCGGCGACTGGCTGAAGCAGATCCCAATGGCTGCGCTGGTGGCAGTGATGATCATGGTGTCCATCGGCACCTTCAGTTGGGATTCGCTGCGCAACCTGAAGAAGCATCCGTTGTCGACCAACATTGTCATGGTCGTCACCGTGGTGGTCGTGGTGGCCACCCACAACCTGGCCTTCGGCGTGTTAGCCGGCGTGCTACTGGCTGCGATGTTCTTCGCCAACAAGGTTGGCCATTACATGGCGATCAGTTCTTCGCTGGACGAAGCCGGCGAGCATCGTAGCTATAACGTCACCGGTCAGGTGTTCTTCAGCTCGGCTGACAAGTTCGTCGCAGCCTTCGACTTCAAGGAAGCCCTGAACAAGGTAACCATCGACCTGAATCGTGCACACTTCTGGGATATCACCGCTGTTGCAGCCCTGGACAAGGTAGTCATTAAGTTCCGCCGTGAAGGTACTGAAGTCGAAGTGCTGGGCTTAAACGAGGCCAGCGCCACTATCGTGGATCGCTTTGGTGTTCACGATAAACCTGACGCCATTGATCAACTCATGGGCCACTGAGAAGGAGAACAACAATGACCCACGTAATTGCCTGTATCGACGGTTCCACCTCGGCTCCAGCTGTTTGCGACTACGCGGCCTGGGCCAGTCTGAGCCTGGAAGCGCCGCTGACCTTCCTGCATGTGCTGGATCAGCGCCAGTATCCGGTTGCAGCAGATTTGAGTGGCAACATTGGCCTTGGCAGCCGCGAGCACCTGCTTGATGAGCTTGCTTCCCTGGATGAACAGCGCGGCAAGTTGGCCCTTGAACAAGGGCGAATCATGCTTGCAGCCGCGAAAGAACGGGCCGTGAATGATGGTGTGCGCGCACCGGAGTCCAAGCAGCGACATGGCGATTTACTGGAGAGCTTGCAAGAGCTGCAAAGTGAAACGCGCTTGCTGGTTATCGGTCGCCAGGGCGAGTCTAGTGGCGGTCTGAGTCAGCATGTCGGAAGCCAGCTGGAAAGCGTTATTCGTATCATGCACCGGCCAATCCTGGTCACCCCGGCCAACTTCCAAAAGCCCAAGAGCGCGATGCTGGCATTCGATGGCGGCGCTACAACCCGCAAGGGTGTGGAGATGCTGGCAGCCAGCCCGCTGCTGAAGGGGCTGCCGATCCATCTGGTCATGGTTGGGCCCGTGAACGACGAAGCGTCCGCGCAGCTGGACTGGGCGCAGAAAGTGCTGATCAACGCCGGATTTACCGTTCGCGCTGAGACTCGGAGCGGTGAAATAGAACGTACCCTGCACGCCTATCAGAAAGAGCATGGCATCGATCTGCTAGTGATGGGGGCTTATGGACACTCACGTATCCGGCAGTTCCTGGTCGGCAGCACCACTACCAGCATGCTCCGTACCACCACCAGTCCGCTGTTACTGCTGCGCTAATGAGCCTGGACGACGCCCTCGATCTTGCCCATTTCAAGACCCTACTGGAACAGCGGGCTGCCGAGCTGGATCGATTGCTGGGAGACGCTGAGTCTCGCTCGCAATCGGTAGAGCTGGATCAAAGCAAGGTGGGGCGTCTATCGAGAATGGACGCACTCCAGCAACAAGCGATGAACGATGCGATCCGCAGTCGTGCACGGCATGAACGTGTCCGTCTCCAACTGGCCCTCAAGCGCTGGCACGAGGGCGACTATGGCTGGTGTAACCAATGCGGCGAGTTGATCGCCTCGGGCCGTCTGGAGTTCGATCCGGCCACGCCGTTGTGTATCACCTGTGCCAGCCGCGCCGAGTCGGGTTGAAACCATCACGGCTCGTGGCGTCAGTCTGATTTAACGAGGCTTCTAATGTATTTGATGGCTAAAAACTGGCTGGGCCGAACACGGAAAGTAAGTGTTTGGATGTGGGCGCTTGTATGCCTTGTGTTGCTCACCGTATTCCAAGTACGTACTCATCACCTTGATGATCGTCTGTACTTTTGGATCAAGACCCACTGGCACACAGACGATTGGCAGGAGCGCTCTGTGTGGCTGCCTGGCTATCGGGTTGAGCTGGATGCTAAGGCGGTTCCCGGTGTGGACAACAACCTTTCGGGCCTGACCTTCGATCCTGACCTAAATCTGCTGTGGGCGGTTACCAATGGCCCGAACGAGCTGCTGGCCCTCAGTCGTGACGGTGACGTGGAGCGACGTTACAGCCTGGATGGCTTCCACGACGTGGAAGCGGTGTCCTATGCCGGCAACGGTCAACTGGTCATTGCCGAAGAGCGGCGGCAGAGCCTGGTTATCGTGGATATCCCCATCGACGAATACGGTAAGCTTTCTCCTGATCGACCATTGAGCCTAGACCAGTATTCAGCGCTAACCTTGGCGCTTGGCAAGGAGGACAACAAAGGCCTTGAAGGGCTCGCCTACGACCTAAAAGGTGATCGTTTGTTTGTGACCAAGGAGCGTGACCCCCGGCAATTACTGGAAGTGAGCGGCCTTCGTGCCAGCCTGGAAGGAGGCGTTTCCCTGCACGTCCGCGACATGTCCAACCTAGTAAAAGACAAGGTGTTTGCCACTGACTTGTCTTCGGTTGTATTCGATCAACAGAGCGGCCATCTGATCCTGCTCAGCGACGAGTCGAAACTGCTGATTGAAATGACCGACGAGGGCAAGGTGGTGAGTTTCCGCTCCTTGGCGAGGGGGTTTGCTGGTTTGCTGAAAGGTATACCCCAAGCCGAAGGCGTAACCATCGACGATGAAGGGTATTTGTACGTGGTCAGCGAGCCGAACTTGTTCTATCGCTTTAC
The DNA here is from genome assembly GCF_055406205.1 of Pseudomonas sp. E315. Taxonomy (NCBI): domain Bacteria; kingdom Pseudomonadati; phylum Pseudomonadota; class Gammaproteobacteria; order Pseudomonadales; family Pseudomonadaceae; genus Pseudomonas; species Pseudomonas sp. E315. The sequence continues at coordinate 12,673 of NZ_JBUZPJ010000026.1, forward strand.
CCGCGAGACAGATTGACCAGTCAACAAGCTACAGTCAGGCGTGGCCGGGACGCTTGAACTGTTAGCGTACGATTTTTTCCGAATTCTGCGGGCTCCCCATGAAGCAGCAATGTGAGCTGGTCGCAAATAATGTGAGTTCAGTTGCAGCTAATCTGAGCCAGGGGCTGCGGATAGATGCAAATAATGTGAGCCGAAAAGCTGGATAAATGCGAGCCTGCGTGGTTTCAAACGCGAGCCGCTACACCTATGGGTCTTCTATTGCCTGAGCAATAGCCGAAGCAATAGAACGACCAATAGAACGCCACATAGATAATCAAAGACAAAAGCAGAGCAACAGCACGCCATCCCTACGGTCTGTCGTGGCCGCCCTACGGGACGCCCAAACCTTCCGGGGGAGCGCCCCGTCAGGCTTTCAGGGTTCTGACTCGCTGCGCGAGCCTCCACCCTCTTTCCTCCCCCGCCCCCTGGACGGGCTTGTCTCGAAAATTCACCCGCGTGCGCGCCCGGCAAAGCCGGACCAACCTGCATTCTGCTATTGCGCGACGTCTCGTTGCGGTCCCTTGTCCCTTTCTCGACTGCTACATCGCGAATCCAGGTTGGTCCGGTTTCACCTGACGCGCACGCAAGCGGTGCGGCCGGATGCTTCGCACCCTGGTTACGCCCTGAACGGACTTCACCAGGGCAGACCGAAAAAATTTGGCCTGGGGGCCATTTTTTCTCACCTCCCTCGTGGGCTCGGGAGGCGTCTGTCAGGCTGTTCTCGCCACCAGAGGTGGCGGTTTATCCGAGCAGCTTTTGGCTGCTCGGGATGCGCTACCATGCGATTTTTTCAAGGAGCCCTCTCATGCAGCGTTTGGTCAAGCCATCGGATTACGTCCTGCAGGACGTTCTCGGCCAATCGATGTATCTGATTCCCTGGGAGCTCAGGCTCTGCCCGGGCAACCCGGCAGAAGATCCCGAGATTGGCGCACAGCTTTACAACGCATTAGTCCAGGATCAGGCCAAGGGTGTTGTACCGCTGGCCCCCGCCCAGCAGATGAGCGACATTCTGGATTGGGTTTTCGAAACGGCGGGCGAACCCGCTCGCCGCCTAGCCGCTGACCTGGCGGCAGCGTACCTAGGCAAGCACTCCTTCCTGATTGATGACCTGGAGGATTGGGACGCTGAAACCAAGTCGCATCGGGCGTGCCTGGTTTTTCATAACGAGGATATTCAGGCTCTATCAGCTCAGATAGTTATGGATTTAAGAGTCCGTGCAGACCAATATTAAAAAAGTAGCTATTTTTGGGGAAGTTATATATTTTGAAAAACAATATAGTATCCACTTATGAAAAAATGTATGCGTATGAGGAAGAGATTAAAGATAATATCTCTATAAAAACACATCTAATATTTACTGCAATATTTGCGTTGGTTTCAATAACAGCTTATTTGGCGAGGTTCCTAGATTTCTCTGTAAAACCTGAAATTGCTTATTTGATTGCATTTCTTGTCGCACTGGTTTTTGTTATTGCCGCTATATCTACTTACTTTAATTGCAGGGCATTCAGCGGCTCTGAGTTCAATAGAATGCCGTATGCAGAAAAGTTGAAAGAGTATTATAACGATCAGATTAAATACAATTTAGAAGTAGAACAGTATAACTCTCAAGTAGAGTCCTCTGAACATATACCTTTGCTAGATCCTACGCAGCAAACAGAGGACTTCATATCCGATACCTATGTTCAATGCGCAACCCATAATGCTTTGGTCAATGAAGACCGCTCAAGATGGGCTTTCAAGGCTATCGCCGCTTTTCTTATTGCGTGTGCTCCTTTGGCTATTGCGAGCCTATTGTTTGTTATTTTTGATATGGATACTTCATCTCCAAGAAAAAATCTTTCTATCAAAGATAGCTATGTAGGTGGTGAGATTTCCTCTTTGAAAAATCATTTATTAGATTATTCGAAAAATGACCGGATAGCGGATTTAGAAAAAAGAACTATAATCTTAGAAAGCATGCTTCTTGCAGAGAGGTCAGACAAATTGAGCGAATCCAAAAAAGCTTCTGTTAGCGAGCAAAAGCCGAAGCCGCAAGCTCCGGTAAAGCCTAGTGCTCCACCCCGTCGTCTGGCAATGGACGAGGCACCACCGGGAGATAAGAAATGAGACCGAATGATGGGCAATCCAAACCAAGTAGTTCTATAAAACCGGTTCCTCCAAAAAAACCGCATGCTCCAGTTGTGCGTCGAGTGGTAAATGAGAAAGTTATTAATAAAAGTGAAATCGCACTTGGTCGTTGATAACTAATTAAGAGGTTAGTAATGGCCATTGAAAACGTTCAAGAACTGCGCACCGTTAACGGCGTTGACTATGCACAGAAGCTGCTTGATCAAGGCTGGCAGATTCTCGCCGTGTGCGTGATGCAGGATGGTACAAGCCAATATGCCGAGTACCACATGGGCCGGCCGAAAACCGTGGTCGATGAGAACAATCCGTTACGGCAGCAGTTTATCGCAGCCGGCGCGTTCGGAGAGAAGAAGTCCGAATAGGCCGCTGCGTTTCCAATAACGGGAGTTATGGTAAATACGCAAAGATCGCATCAGCGAGTGCTGGCTCTCACTGATGCTTTCGAACTTATAATTTACAAGGCATTAAAATATTGTCGTAAACCAAATGGGCTTAGCCATCGGTACAATTTTTACTCCTTCCAATGTAAATTTGCCCCATATTATCGCTCGACTCTACGACTCTTCCATTTCTAATAAAAAACCAGTAGGGCTTCTCGCCTACGTATCCACCATAAGAGTTTTTTGCATTTAGAAAAACACATGAGGAGTAACCATAGATCGCTTCTTTCTTAAATTGATTAACAATCTTGTGCTCTTTTCGAGGTTTGGATATTTTTGAAATTTTAGCTGAGTCGGGGTCTTTGAGAATACTACGTAGGTAACTGTTTATTATTGACTTATACTCAGTGGGGTAGGGGCCATAATCTGCCTTATCATCGGGAAGTGTTTTTTTCCATGTTTCTGCTTCTGCCGCCATCGCAGTTAGACTCGTATTTGATGGCAGTCCAGTAGCTGCTTTAAAGTAAGTGTGACTCTCTGGTTCTTTTATTTCCACTTCGTTCTTATGAGGCGCTATGTTTGTTGAGCACCCAGTAATAATCATAACTGATAATAAAAAAATTCTTTTTATTGATTTCATTTTCTTGGTACTTCCATTGATTTAAAGAGCAGTATCGGCGACGCTATCAATTTACTAGCAAGCTGTCCACCAGCAGCTATCGAAGGCCGGGCGTCTTCAGGCGAAGCCTGATTGATGCTTTTATCCTAAGTTATGCGACACACGCGCATCGTCAGGTTCTGAGGGCTTTCGTCTGTCGCATAAGTCAGTCGCAGGTGCTAGATTACCTGCAACGACTAATG
>NZ_JBUZPJ010000027.1:0-14241 GCF_055406205.1 Pseudomonas sp. E315
GGATTTGAGTTCCGGCAGGTCGATGGCAACTGTGTACTGACCGGTGCGCGGGTCGACGCTGACAGACAGGAAACTCATGAAATTGAAGGCGTTTGAGTGTGCCACATAAGACGTTGTCATCGCGATTTACCTAGGTCGAATCAGGAAAGGCGGCCTGCTGGAATGGTCATTGCAGGGTGGCGCAGCGATAGCGGGTGTCACCGTTTTCGTCATTTTTGTGCCACCTGCCGATGAGAAACTGGTTAGCAGGGCACGTGAACTGGGAGCCAACGGATTCCCTCATTGGGTTACTCCAGTCATGGGGGGCGGCTGTCAGCTCTCTGTCAGCATTGGTGGCTGTTGCGCACTCGTATTTAGTGTTGCCATTCTCATCGTCTGCGTGTTCGCGACCGGTCATGATCGTATTGATGGGGCAGACGTAATAAATTCCGTCGAATTCTTTCAAAGTGGAAGACCACACTTTTTTTTGTATGACTACGATCGCACCGGACTGAATGGCTGTGGCGCATTCGTATCGGGTGTCACCATTCTCATCACCGATGTGATGACGACCAGTCATAATTTGGTTTGAGGCGCAACTGAAGTTAGATCCTTTTTCATTCATGTAAGCGGACCATGATCGATTACTTTCAGTCGCTTTTGGTGGCAAGGCGGGTGCATCACCTGCTGCTGAGGCCACCAGTTTGATACAGGACAGTTTGTCGCGAGCTTCAGCCTCTGGCTTTTCGTACTTGCCTTCCATCATAAGACCGGGGCCGATAATAGTATTTGCGTTATACGTCAGCAAATAAGTGATTTCGTTGATGCCGACTGTCGTTGATTTTTTAGTGGTTTTCAGCTTGAGCCAAAAATCACGGGTGTTTTTTTCATTGCTCTGGTCAGGCACTTTACTGTCGGAGCACCAATCATCATCGCTCATAAAGACTTTAAGTGCGGATGGGAGTTCTACGAACTCAATAGAACGTGTCGTAAAACCATGACATTTCGAACCGAACGTCACTAATTCGTAGCGGTAGGTTAAACCACTGCCTGCATCAGGGACGTCCAACGAGCAAGTAGCTTGATCTTTATCGCGAAGAATGATCTGGGCGCTATTGGCGGAAGGCAGTGAAGTGGCCATAGCTACACCAGTGAACGTAAGGCTAAGCACCATGGAGAAGCCATAAGTGGAGAGTGGAGTGCCGATCATTTTTATATCTCCAATATAAAATAGAGAGTCGCAACGACGCGCCGTCGAGTTGTGCATTTTTAGTAGAGCATTGAACATTGGTACCAGGTGGTGTCATCTTCATCGCCTACATGGCCTCGACCGGTCATTACTTTTCCTGAAGGGCAGGTATAGCTACTGTCAGATTCTTTTACACCATCTGTCCACTCGCGGTTGCCAACTTGTAACGGGGCATTCCAGGCGTCTATGACTTGTGCACAGTAATATTTTGTATTTCCGTTTTCATCGCCTTGGTGGCCGCGACCAACCAGGACCTTGTTGTCAGTGCACTCGAATTTATACTCTTCCGACTCTTCGCTAATATCGTGCGTACTTTGTGGACCGAGTTTCAGTACTTTGTCAGTCTGTTTTACGCTGGCACACGTGTGTTGGGTGTTTCCATTTTCATCGCCATCATGTTTCCGTGCAATCATGACTTTGCCACTCACGCATATAATAGGGTCGTCAGCGTTTTCATTCGTCCTATTTTCTTGTTTCGCTGTTGACCAATAACTGTCAGGAGTGACAATCGCCTGTGCAGCACTCGCATGATCGATACTAAACAACAATGTCATGGTCAGTACTACGATTGATAGTTGGCGATTGTTGATCGTCGATGGGGTACGTTCTGATAACCAAGTCATGGTGGTTTCCCTCAGGTGAGCATTGCGGTTAAGCGATTAGATTTGAGAGAACGATAAACATAAATATTCATGTTGCCTACCTAGCAGAACTGCTAGGTAGGTGCGTGAAAAGAGAAAAAATCTGTGGCATAGTCGTCTTATGAGTAATCACAATCTATCAGTTCTGTTAGTGGTCATTATTGTGGGAGCGAGGTTATAACACGCATGCCTGATTTAGCGGTGTTATGGGTAATCTCCCTGAAAAAAGTACGCATCAGAACTAGAATTTTCTCCTGACCGGCTCAAGGAAATTTTGCGTGAAGACATCGCGTTTTTCAGACAGTCAAATCATAGCCATCCTCAAGCAAGCAGAGGCTGGAACCCCAGCCCCTGAGCTGTGCCGTGAGCATGGCATCAGTTTAAAAAAATGTACGCCGAAGAGCGCCTCAAAGCCGAAATTATCCAGGAAGCCATGGCAACAAAGTGGTGAAGCCATCGCGGCGACGAGAGATGGCGCAGAAAACGGTTCATTCAGGTCGGTGCAGTATTAAGCTGGAATGCCTTGCATTCGGTGTCGGCATCACGTGCTATCGCTATCGACCACGCTTGTCATCTGAAAACGCCGAGATCGCCGATCAATTGATCCGACTCGCGCATAACCGAGGCCACCAACCAATGCTGGTCGATGGACTTCATGCACGATCAATTAGCAGATGGGCGCAGCTTTCGGGTTTTCAATCTGATTGACGACTTCAACCGCGAAGCCCTGAGCATGGAGATTGATTTTTCGCTACCGGCCGAGCGTGTTATACGAGCGCTGGATCAAGTGATTGAATGGCGCGGAAAACCGCAGGCAATCCGCAGTGATAACGACCCGGATTTTATAAGTGCCAAACTCAATGGGTGTGCCGAGAAACGGGGCATCCGCCTGGAGTATATTCAGCCGGGCAACCCTCAGCAGAATGCCTACGACGAGCGCTACAACCGAACGGTACGCTATGACTGGCTGTGGCATTACCTGTTTGAGTCGATAACCGAAGTTCAGGACTACGGCACGCACTGGATCTGGACATACAATCACGAGCGCCCGAATATGGCTCTCGGCGGCATCACCCCTAAACAGAAGTTTGCCTTGTTGGCCTGACCTCTATTTCTGACGTGTATTAGAAATGGGGGGATTACCAACGTAAGACTAAATAACATGGAGAAGCCATAAGTGGAGAGTGAAGTGCCGATGATTTTTATATCTAAAATATAAGATAAAGAGTCGCAACGACGCGTCGTCGAGTTGTGCATTTAAAGAGTCGCAACGACGAGCCGTCGAGTTATGTATTTTTACTCGAGCATTGCACATTGGTACCAGGTGGCGCCATTTTCATCGCCTTTATGGCCTCGACCGACCATTACTTGTCCTGAAGGGCAGGTATAGTCACTGCCAGATTCTTTTATATCAGCTGACCAAGTGCGGTTGCCAACTTGTAATGGGTTATTCCCAGCGCCCATGACTTGTGCACAGTAATATTTTGTACTTCCGTTTTCATCGCCTTGGTGGCCACGACCAACCAGGACCTTGTTGTCAGGGCACTCGAATTTATACTCTGTCGACTCTTTACTAATATCGTGCGTACTTTTTGGGCCGACTGTCAGTACGGTGTCAGTCTGTTTTACGCTGGCACACTTGTGTTGGGTGTTTCCATTTTCATCGCCATCATGCTTGCGTCCAATCATGACTTTGTCACTCTCGCATGTAATAGGTCCGTCAGCGTTGTCATGCGTCCTACTTTCTACTTTCTGATTTCGGTAGTGACCAATCATTGTCAGGAGTGACAATCGCCTGTCCAGCAGTCGCATAACCGATACTAAACAACAATGTCATGGTCAGTACTACGATTGATAGTTGGCGATTGTTGATCGTCGATGGGGTACGTTCTGATAAACGAGTCATGGTAGTTTCCCTCAGGTGAGCATCGCGGTTAAGCGACTAGATTTGAGAGAACAGTAAACATAAATATTCATGTTGCCTACCTAGCAGAACTGCTAGGTAGGTGCGTGAAAATAGAAAAAAAATCTATTGCATAGTCGTGTTCTGGTTAATGACAACCTATCAGTTCTGTTAGTGGTCATTGTTGTGGGAGCGAGGTTATAACACGTATGCCTGATTTAGCCGTGTTATGGCAACGGACCTAGGGTTACGTTCCAAGTTGGGGCATGGCCGTTTCGATGTTAAACCAACATTCTGCAAGAGCCCATTATGTCTAGAGAATCAGTAGCCACGTTCGTTATCTGGCTGGAAGAGAAGCCCCAAACCATGGGGTGGGATGCCATTCTGGCGTACGATCAAAGTAAAACCAATACGCTGTTGATTCAGGAGTATTTTCAACGATTTGACAATGGCCAGTACTTCGAGCCACTCACGTTTCTTGTTGAGTATTCATCGAGTCATTGGGACTATTTATACGACTATGTTCTCGATGCGCCACGGTTGTCGTTTGAAACGGCATCTATCACGGGGGCTGAGGCGACACTGACCATGCGTATTGTCGGGGGGACGCAGCTCACCCTCAATCAGGGGGTGGGAAAACGAGTCAAAGCCGTATCGCGGATGCGATTGGCGGATGCCGTGAACGGTCCTCTTCTGGGCATGACCATTCAGTTGCGAGACAAACCAGGCACGGAAGATACACTCGGCAGCGTGATGCTGGACCTTTCAGAAGGGACAGAGATGTATGTCACTGTCGGCGACAGCATGGAGGAGGATCTGATCGCGGGTGAAAAATTTCAGAGGCTATTCAATAAGTGGCCAGAAGAAAAAAAAGTATTTGAATTGAACACCTTGACGCGTCAGCCGGCCGATCTGCTCCAGCCCGATAAGTTTTTCATTCGAACCCATCCGGCACCGGGTGGGAATATCCGTACGGCCCCCAATTTTGGAGAGGGGGAAGTGTTGGTGTTTATCCAGATGAAGGGGGGGGCAGCAGACACTGAGGTCGCTTTTCCGCCTTCGGATGACGGGATGCACTATTTGATCCCGCAGGGGGGGGGGGACGAACCGTTGTCGGCGACGATCCTGTTGGGTAACCATTTTTTGCTCAATAAAATCGTCGCAGAGGGGTTCAAACTCATTAATAAGGGCGAGCCAATCGAAGTGATTCCAGAAAGTATGAACGGGGGACATATCCAGTCATTGAAGCCGAGTGGAGGGATCTACAAGGGGCCCGAGCCAGCCCAAACCGATGTGCCCCATATCAAAAGCCTTGAATTGCCATCCGGATTCACATTGCCGTTCTCTAAAAAAGAAGCAAGTACTGAGGGCTGCGAGTTTCTCGCGAAGATAAACAAGGACATATTGTCGTTACGCTGGGAAGGGACGCAGCCGACGCCACTCAAAGTGGTTGTCAATGATAACTATTCGGTGACTTGTGACGTGACGGTGAAGTGGCGTTGGCAGGAAAGCTTCAAGTTCACCACGACGGCAGATGGCGAGTTGTCGCTCAAGCCGGTGCTGGACCCGGACGCGGAAAATCTGAAGATATGCAAAGTATCACCCGACGACTTTATCGGTAATCCGCAGGTCGAACCACACATCGGGCCGATTCTCGAGTGTATAGAGTTGTTACTCAAGGAACGGCTGGAGGCTAATTTCGACCTTTTCACCTCAACGGTCGACGACATCAATGCCTTTCGGCTCAATGGCCTGTTATTCCGTACCCAGAACGCGGTTGTGCCGACTTACGGGTACTTTACCGGTGATCTGGCGTTGTTGGGCAAGATTGCACCGAGCCTGACCAATTTCGTCATTAACCCGATCGAACCGGTCATCGGGCCCCTAGGCGCTATTTCGTTTGTCACCGAGCCGGCTGCTGTCGGGGTGGCCTGGAGCGTCATGAATTTGCCTGGCGAGCCCGACGAAGACCCCGGGATTATCGATGCCGATACTGGACGTTACGTCGCGCCCAGCGACGCTAACATCTTCGGTTACCAGAAGCGCGTGCTGGTGACGGCGAAGGCGGGCAACGGCAACACCAGCAGCGCGTTGGTGAGTATTGTCAAGCGAGACATTGGCATCGATCCGCTGGTGTTCGTGGTGACGGCAAGGTCTGAAGGGGAACAAGTATTGGGCCACAAAATGTCCGCAGCTGTTCTGGATGGGACGGCGCTTAGCTGGAAGCTGGCTAGCGGGTCGACCGCCGAGCTCAAAGAGGAGCCTGAGCCGACACTGGGGCTCGAGAGCCAAAAACGCTTCATACCGCCTCTTCGTCAGGGGGATGCTGCCATTACGCTCGAAGAGATTGAGGTGTCCCGCGTATCTGGTGGTCCGGTACAAAAGTCAATTGCGGTCGTGGTACATCAATCCTCCACATACTTTTTCAGAACAGAAACAGTCACTGACTCGCTACTGTTGAAGTTTTTATACCTGGACAAAGAGAGTAACGAAGTTCAGGTCCCGCTCCATCAAACCACGTTCACGAAACTGTATGGCGAGGGCTTGTTTTCGTCTGACGGTCGTTATGACCCCCCCACTAATCCAACCTCGAAGTTTGCGGTCTTGATGGCCGAGAGAGAGGATGATGAAGAGTGGAAGTTTGCCTACCTGATTGTGCCGTTACCACTCGTGAATGTGCAGAATCATGAGCCGTTGCAGAGTGACGAATATCTGTAACGCGATTCACATCGCTTAAAGTGTTCTTGGGGGGGCTTTGGCCGAGATGTAAGCAGGTATGCAAATACATCGTCTTCTCTATATTGGGAGGAGGACTTTGAATGCCAGAGTGAAAAGTCATCTCTTAGGGGGAATTGGCATGATTGTACGAAAATCGGTCACAACCTATCAGATCTGATAGTAGGCAGTATTTCGAGTAGGGGGTAAAAAGTATCCATGGTTTAACGGAGTTAATAAACATGGCGTCCTTGGATAAGCTGACTTTCGCTGAGTTTAATACCGATTGGCCCGCGCCGGATATTCCCAGCTTGGTAGACGGTAATACGGTTTATATGGATGAGTTGGGCGTCGGCAACCTGAGAACTTTTATAAAATATGTTGGTATTGATCTTGGCGATGCAATCTATCCCAACTGGCGAGGTTGTAGCGTCCAGGGAGATGCTTATGACATGGGCAACTCGCGGATCGATGTCACTGTGGACGGCGGGTACACCGAAGAAACGGGCATGCCTGTGGAGATCCCTAATACGCTGCTAGCGGCTGTGAATCGGGGGTGGGCTTTTTATTCGTACAGTGTCTGTCCGAAGGGCGACCAGGACATTGTGGGACCTGAGTCTTCCAGGCGCTTTATCTATGTCGGTCGGCGCCCAAGTACAATAGTGGCGTTACCAGTCGTGCAGATCAAGGAGTCCCATGATCTGCATCTGGATCCGCGCGCACTCGGGCAAACAGTGACTGCGTTGATTGCACCGTATCGAGCGATGCACGAACGCGACACAGTCAGATTCAAGTTTGAAGGATACGACGATAAAGGCGATCTCGACGACGTTTGGCAATCTGTGAAAACCGTGGGTGTCAACGATATTGAACGGCCGCTGATTGTTGATATTCCCCGTAGCCTGTTTGACTTTATCGACGGCGGCCATGCGCTACTTAGCTACACCGTGGAGTATGCCGATACCCCAATCACTGGGCCGTCTTCGGTGCAGATATTGCGGATCGTTGCGCCAGCCACGCCGCTGCAACCGCTTATTCGTATCGAAAACCTGATTGGCGATACCCTTGATCCGACGCAATTCCCTGACGGCATCACGCTGCAAGTGACGCCTTATGAAGGCTCCCGCATCGGAGATTGCGTCTTGCTGTATTGGTTGACCCCTAGCCTTGATGGCAGTGCTTTTCAAGCCTTATTCCTCGATCAATCCAATATCGAGAGCAGTGTCCTGCTGTTTCGGCTACCTGCGCAGGTGCTACAAAAAAGTATCGGGGGAGAGGTCCAGGTGTTCTACCAGTACGCCCGAGAGGGGATGGCCCAGACCTCGCAAGTGCTGAATCTGAAGGTACGTGAGCCGCTGGACCTGAGGACGCCGTCGGTCGAGGGCGTCACCTCCGAAGGGATGCCAGGTGACAACAAAGCTTATATAGCTGCCATGCTCACGACGCTAAATGGTGCATTCGTCATCCTTCCACCGTCGCTTGTGATTGGCGCGGGTGATCGGGTCGAGGTGCATTGGGACGGGCATCCAGAGGGCGGACAGTATATTGCTACCCACCCCTATGATGCCGAAAATCCTCTGCGCTTCCAGGTGCCAAGCAGTGCTATTGCCGCGAATATGGAAGCAAGCGACAGCGGTGAAGCCAAGCGTTTTGCGGTGTTCTACCGGTTTACACCTTCCGGTGGGGTATCCGAGGATTCGGAGTCTTTACAGCTGCGAATTTTGCCTTTGCTGCAAAGCAGCTATCCAAACGTTCAATGCACCGATTTGGTGGGCAATAAACTCTCATTGAAGTCTGTGCCTGACGCGGGGGCGAACCTTACGCTGGCAAAGTGGCCGTTTATTGCGGCGGGGCAGTTGGTAACTATTCGCGCCAGTGGTCTCAGCGGTTCAAGCATGCCGATCTTGTTTGACGTGCGTAACTCTACAAGGCCTGTCACTGCCCAAGAAGCCATAAATGGAATAGACAATGAAAAGTTGCCAAAGAACTTATTGCGTCAGTTGAAGCTAAATTCCGTCTTCAAACTGAGCGCAACGGTGAGCTTTGATGGCGGCGAGTCACTCGTCAGTTTCCCTTGGCTGGACAATCTTATATTGACCGAGTGAGGGGAGGATTTATTGATGCAGAACGGAGCAACCAGGCCACGTATCGGTCGGGTAGTGTAAACAATATCTGTTGGCTCACTCTTTATAAGGTGATAATCATGGCACTTGAAACGTTAGAGAAATTTATTGAATGGCTGCAAAAGAAGCCCCAAACATTCGGTTATGATGCAATTCTGGCCTATGATCAAAGCAAGACAAATTTACTGTTGATACAAGAATATATTCAACGGTTTAGCGGTGAGTTCTATTTTGACCCTATTAGTCTTGATGCGGAGTTTGGTGCGGGTACCAACTGGGAATATATCTATGACTATATCCTCGATGCACCGAGACTGTCGTTCGAAAATTCGAACATATCAGCTTCTGAAGCGACCCTGACCATGCGTATTATCGGGGGGACACAACTTTCCGTGAATAAGGACGTGGGGGAAAAGGTCAGGTGGATTTCACGGATTCGATTGGCGGATGCCGTGAACGGTCCTTTGCTGCGCATGACCATTGACTTGCGAGAAAGCTCAGGCACGGTAGATACACTCGGCCGCGTGACGCTGGACCTTTCAACAGGGACAAGCATGTATGTCACTGTCGGCGACAGCACTGAGCAGGATCTGATCGCGGGTGAAAAGTTTCAGAAGCTATTCAACACCTGGCCGCCCGAAAAGAAAGTGTTTGAATTGAACACCTTGACGCGTCAGCCGGCCGATCTGCTCCAGCCCGAAAATTTTTTAATTCGAACTCATCCGGCACCGGGTGCGGATATCTATTCGGGCCCCAATTTTGGAGAGGGGGAGGTGTTGGTGTTTATCCGGATGCAGGGGGGGGCAGCAGAAAGTGAGGTCTCTATTCCGCCTACGAATAACGGGATGCACTATTTGATCCCGCAGGGGGAGGGGGGCGAACCGATGTCGGCGACGATCCTGTTGGGTAACAATTTTTTGCTCAAGAAAATCGTCGCAGAGGGATTCAAACTCATTAATAAGGACGAGCCAATCGAGGTGATTCCAGGAAGTGTGGACGGGGGACATATCCTGTCATTGACGCCGAGTGGAGGGAGCTACACGGGGGACGAGCCAGCCCAAGCCGGTGTGCCCCATATCAAAAGCCTTGAATTGCCATCCGGATTCACATTGCCGTTCTCTACAAAAGAAGCAAGTACTGAGGGCTGTGAGTTTGTCGCGAAGATAAACAAGGACATATTGTCGTTACGCTGGGAAGGGACGCAGCCGACGCCACTCAAAGTGGTTGTCAATGATAAGTATTCGGTGATTTGTGACGTGACGGTGAAGTGGCGTTGGCAGGAAAGCTTCAAGTTCACCACGACGGCAGATGGCGAGTTGTCGCTCAAGCCGGTGCCGAACCCGGAAAATGTGAAGATATGCAAAGTATCACCCGACGACTTTATCGGTAATCTGCAGGTCGAACCACACATCGGGCCGATTCTCGAGTGTATAGAGTTGTTACTCAAGGAACGGCTGGAGGCTAATTTCGACCTTTTCACCTCAACGGTCGACGACATCAATGCCTTCCGGCTCAATGGCCTGTTATTCCGTACGCAGAACGCGGTTGTGCCGACTTACGGGTACTTTACCGGTGATCTGGCGTTGTTGGGCAAGATTGCACCGAGCCTGACCAATTTCGTCATTAACCCGATCGAACCGGTCATCGGGCCCCTAGGCGCTATTTCGTTTGTCACCGAGCCGGCTGCTGTCGGGGTGGCCTGGAGCGTCATGAATTTGCCTGGCGAGCCCGACGAAGACCCCGGGATTATCGATGCCGATACTGGATGTTACGTCGCGCCCAGCGACGCTAACATCTTCGGTTACCAGAAGCGCGTGCTGGTGACGGCGAAGGCGGGCAACGGCAACACCAGCAGCGCGTTGGTGAGTATTGTCAAGCGAGACATTGGCATCGATCCGCTGGTGTTCGTGGTGACGGCAAGGTCTGAAGGGGAACAAGTATTGGGCCACAAAATGTCCGCAGCTGTTCTGGATGGGGCGGCGCTTAAATGGACGCTGGCTAGCGGGTCGACCGCCGAGCTCAAAGAGGAGCCTGAGCCGACGCCGGGGCTCGAGAACCAAAAACGCTTTATACCGCCTCTTTTTAAAAGTGATCCAACCACACCGATTACGCTCGAGCATATCGAGGTGTCCCGCACATCTGGCGGTACGACACAAAAGTCAATCGCGGTCGTGGTGCATCAACCATCCACCTACTACATCAGAACTACGGCCAGCGCTGATAAACGAAAACTGACAGTGAAGTTGTACTATTCGGACAAGTCCGGAGTTGAAAAAGAGGTCCCGATCGAGAATACCAAGTTCACAATGTTATACGGTGACGGCACGTTTTCGGCCGTTGGCGAGTATGAACTGCCGGTCGCTCCAAGCGCCAAGTTCGCTGTGCTCATGGCCGAGAAGGAGGACGACGAAGAGTGGAAGTATAGTTTTCTGATCGTGCCCAACCCCATAGTGGATGTGCAGTCGTTCACGCGCCTGCAGAACGGCGAGGAGACACCACCATGTCTTTGAATAATGCTGGAGATACGCCAACGGTCGGTCATTCCAAAGACGAACTGCTTGAGATACTCAAGCAAGGCAACATTACTCTGGGCTGGGGAGCGATCGTGGCCTTCGACCGTGCCCATATCAACCAGATACTGCAAAAACAGTACCTGGCCAACTTTAATGATTTGAGTTTTTTGGTGCCTTTTAGCCGCAGTTTTTTTACCGATGCGGATGAAATCGAGGAAATCCAGCTAGACCGTCTGATCCTGGGCGAACCCCGCCTATCCTTCGAGTCTGCTACGTTGGGCAGCTCCCAGGCTACTCTGACGATGAGCATTATCAGTGGTGGTTATACCTCAACTAGTCATGTGCCGGCACGACCGCCTTTGGTGCGAGAGAGTTTCAACTTCCGGGAAGACATGGGCTATCAGGTCCGAATGATGGTCGACCTGGCGGTAATGCAGGGGATGGTGGACGAACGTGGCCGGGTCTCACTCGACTTGTCCAGGGGGTTCGACGTTACTTGTAACCTTGGTTCCAGTGACTACTCCCAGCGTCGTATCGGAGATGCAGTCAAGGCTTATTTGGAGGATCATCCAGCCTATCGCAAGATCTTCGTGCTAGGGATGGTTGATTACAACGATTACAGCCCACTAGCACCCCGTTCATTCCAGCTGCGCACGCAAGCAGCCCCGGGTGGTGCGGATACCCGGTCGGCGAACTACGGTGAAGGCGCCCTGGTGGTGTTCATACAACTCACCTCCAACCCTGAGCAAGGAACCCTGCCTGTCAATGATCGCGGCTTGCCGTACTTGATCCCCAATGATCTGGAGGAGAATGGGCAACCCAGCTATTCGGCGACCCTGGTGGTAGAGAAGCGGCTCATCCCGTTTGCCAATAATGAGGGTGAACTGGATGTGCTTAAACACCTGTTGTTTCCGGGTAACTATGCCTTCACTGACAGCGAGGATCCCCATACACCTCATGACTTGGTGGTGTTCGGCAATATTTCGCTAACGTCGGATGCAAGGATTGTCGAGCCTGCGCGTGTCGCGGTGAAAGGTGGTCTGCCAACCCGCTTCAACGTCTTCAGCGGTACCGGTGGTGCTCCAACGCCGACCCGCTGGAGCGTCAGTAACCTTGATAGTCCACTGTCGGTCGGCACCATGGCGCAAAACGGTACCTACACACCGCAGGTCCCGGAATTGATGGGGCGCAACCAGCAAGTATCAGTGGTGACGGCCCATTATGCCGACAGCCAGGGTGAGCGAAGCTATTCGGGGCTGGTGGTGGAGTCCTACCAAAGCCTTGTGATTTCTCCGCGTGTTTGCACCTGGGGTGAGGGGATGGAACCTGTCAACCTAAAGGTATCGAGTCTGGGAAACAATCCACTCGACTGGAAGCTGGTAGGTGATCCTAAGGGGGAGTTGGAGGTCATCGACAGTCACAACGCTGTTTTCAGCCCTCGGTACCAGACAGGTCAACCTGTATGGATTCAGACCATCGAAGTGAAGGACCGGGTCACGGGGGAGTTTACGAGAGCGGCGGTAATCATGATCGTGGCGCCGCAGAGTCTCAGGATCCTGCCGTATCACGTACCTGCCGTTACAGCATCAAGCTCGATCCAGTTCAGGGTGGCGAATCTGGAAGACCCGACTCGTGCGAACTGGGAGGTTTATGGCGAAGGCAGTATTTCGCCGAGCGGGGTGTTCACGCCGCCTTCTTGGAGCGAGACGCCGGTGAGTGTCGTACTCGGTGAAGTCGGCGACGATGCTTGGGGCTATGCCATCGTGCAACTGGTCGAGCGCCAGCAAGAAGCGCCGCGATGGGCAGAGCTGGCGGGGTTCGGCATCGAAGCCCTGGACACAATGCAGTGCTACACCAACGGCATGCAGCAGATTCCGCTGCGGATCAAAATCGAAACCAAATCGGTTGTCATTGACGGGAATGAAGTTGACATTCCCTTGAGTGATATCGAGCTATCGACCTTGAAACTTGTCGATAGTGTCAGCAACGCAGAGATACCTTTCATTGAGGCACACCAGGAAGGAATCGAGGGCAACGAGTTGCCTTGGGCAGTGAATGTACAGCGCAACCGCTTCAGGCTAAATTCCTCGGCCGCCGTCAAGGACTATGACCCTGCTCCACCTATACCCCAGGATAGCCGGACACGGTATCGAGAGCTGTATGTGCAGTCCACATTCGAAGGCTCGAGAGAATTTTATGCGCAGTTCCAGGCCGCCGATAACACGGTGTGGCGCTCCAACGCGCAGGACTGGCCAAACAATACTATTCAATTGCGAGGGGTCGCACCTCCAACGCCGATGACGGGTGTCGGACTCGATAAACACTATGATTTCACTCGAGAGCGCGTTTTCAACGGGGTGGGCGAGGAAAAGCCCGATGATCCATTCTCTTATTTACTGGATTCCATCGATTATTGGAAGTTTGGCTATCGACGGCAGGGGATATACCCCGTGGGAATATCGACGCTAAAGGTTTTGGGTAACGCCTCGACTTTGCAATATGAATCGGAGCAACTGGACGAAGTGTTCGGTAGTTATACCGGCTATGGTTTTTATCCCAAACCCTTTGGTCGAAACGATAACCCGCCCGCCGGGTTGGTTTTCGATGCTTATTTCAAAGCCCTATGCCATACCGAGAACTACGAGGGACCTTCATCCTCTTTTGTAGAGCAGCATCGACCCTCGCCGGGCCAGCTTATCGTTAGCTTGCATCGGGTCGCGGATATGCCCTACTGGCATGACAGCATGACGGAGGATACCCTCATGCATTATCGCGATCGGCTGGATGGGCCAGTAAAGTTTTTGTTACGGGACGAGGAGGGCAATCGTCACCGGATTGATGTGAGCTTTGATATTCCAACGAGCGAAGATAGCCGCAATAGACTGGTGGTGAACTTTCAATAAGTCAGGATGGCCGCTCTTCGAGAGTCGCTGAAAAGCGACCCCGTGGGAGTGCTCGCTTGCTTGTATCTACAACTTGTTAAAGACGTGAAGACACTATGACCTCTTCGACTGTTGTTCACTCAAACGCCTTCAATTTCATGAGTTTCCTGTCTGTCAGCGTCGACCCGCGCACCGGTCAGTACACAGTTGCCATCGACCTGCCGGAACTCAAATCC
>NZ_JBUZPJ010000028.1:0-12379 GCF_055406205.1 Pseudomonas sp. E315
AAAGTGATCGTTGCGATCAACAAGGACGAAGAAGCGCCGATCTTCCAAGTGGCTGATTACGGCTTGGTAGCGGACTTGTTCGAAGCAGTACCTGAGTTGGAGAAGCTGGTTTAATCCAGTTGCTTCACTTATAAAGAGCCCGGTTATTTGGGCTGTAAGGCTGCACGAAACCCTTCGTGCATCGCTTGCAGGCTGAGTAATCGGGCTTTTTTGTGCGTCGAAAATGAGTGTGCGGGAGGATGGGTGTGCGTCAGGTAAGCAGTCTGCTAGTGGGGTTGATGTTTTTGCCGGTGCTGTCTGAAGCGGCGGGCAAGTGTGAGCGTTTGATCGTCACCGGCAGCCCTGATGCGCCGCCTTATGTCTGGCGCGATCCAGGCGAGCCGACACATTTGGTGGGGGCTAGCGTCGACTTGTTGCAAGAAGCAGCGCAAGACTTGGGAATCAAGATTGAGGCGCTCTATGCCGGCAAGCGCTCTGACGCTCTGGAGCAAGTGCGCACCGGGCGTATGGATATGCTGCTGGATGCGCCGCTGACGTTGGCAGGGCTTTCGTCGCTTGATTACATTCACCCGCCCTTGGTGCGTAACGATTACGTAGTCTGGACGCGCAAAGATTCAGCTTTGATCTATGAGACGCCCGCTGACTTGCATGAGCGCACTGGGGCTGTGTCTGAAAAAGCCCGTATGACCGAAACGTTCGCGGCCTTCGCAGCGCATCAATTGACCTTGCAGCCCCAGCCCAGTCTGACTCAGGCGTTTCAAAAGCTACTGCTGGGGGAGGTCGACTACGTGTTGGCCGGGCGTTATGCCGGTAGGGCGACGGCCCAGACGTTGGGGGTGGCTGATGATGTGTTCGCCCATTTGCAGCCGATCGACCAGCCGGGCCTGTTTTTGGCTATTTCCCATGACTCTGCCTGCAATGAGCCGTGGTTGCGCGGACAGCTTGCCAAAAAGATGACAGAATTGCCCGCCTCTGGCCTGACCGAGGCCGTATTGCAACGCAATTTAGAGCGGTGGAAAGCCCAGCTGCAACAGCCGGTCAGCGCCCCAAAACAGTAGGGATTTTCAGTGACAATTCGACCTCTTTTCGCAGGCCTTGCCGTTTTGGCTTTGGCGGGTTGTGCAGCCGATCCGGCGCCGAACGAACAATTACGCTTGACCGAACAGGCTTTGGAACAAGCCAAAGCCGTCGGTGCCAATGCGGACAACGTCGCCGAACTTAAGCAGGCCGAAAGCAAACTGGCTCAAGCGCTGGCTGACATGGCTGAAGAGTCCTACAAGGACGCCCGCATGCAGGCTGAACAGGCCGAACTCGACGCTCGTTTAGCGGAGGCCCGTGTGTTGACCCAAAAAAGTCAGGAACAATTGAACGTGCTCAATACCCGTATCACGCGCTTGCGCAAACAGTTGGCGGAGGCGCAATGAGCCTCAAGCAAGTTGTGTGCAGTGGCGTGCTATTGGTCGGCGGTCTGACCCTGATCGGGTGTGCGGGTCAACACAACAGCGATTTAGCCTTGCAGCAGGCCAGTAGCGATTTTCAATCGGTCAAAGAAGACAGCAACGTGTTGCGTATTGCGCCTAAGGACGTAATCCGTGCCGGGGAGTCGTTGGCCCGTGCTGACCGGTTGTCCAGTTTCTGGGGCAGTGGTGAAGATGTTGCGCACTACGCCTACCTGAGTCAGCGATACAGTGAAATTGCTCGCGAGCACACGCAGCAAATGCTCAACGAAGAACGTGCCGCCAAGCTTGAGCTGGAGCGTCAGCGTCTGCAATTGGCGTTGCGTGAGGCCAAGTTGTTGAGCGTTCAACAGCAAGGTCAGTGGCTGGAGGAGCAAATCGTCAGTTTGGCCACCACCCAAACAGATCGTGGCCTGGTAATGACCTTGGGCGATGTGTTGTTCGACACCGGCGAAGCGGATTTGAAAAACGCGGCCAATCGGACGGTGCTTAAGCTGGTGCAGTTTCTGCAGTTAAACCCCAAGCGGGTTGTGCGTATTGAGGGGTACACCGACAGCACGGGGGGCAAGGAAGACAATCTGCTGTTGTCCCGTGCTCGTGCGCAAGCGGTGGCGGATACGTTGATTGATCTGGGTATCGACGAAAAGCGCATTCAGGTTGAAGGCTATGGTGATCAATACCCGGTCGATGTAAACGCAACTGAGCGTGGTCGTGCGCAAAATCGTCGTGTCGAAATTGTCTTTTCTGACGATAAAGGCCAACTGGGCGCTGCTCGATAAGCCTTCTTGTTGTGAAACAACCGGCAGCCGAGAGGCGCCGGTTTTTTTGTGCTCAGTAAAACCTGTACCCGTACAGTTTCGGCTCTTAATGCACTGTACGGTTGAGATTGGTGACAACTGTGCCCGTACACTTCTAAACTGTTCCGGTATTGTTCCTCACAGAAATGCTTCTTATAAAAAAAATGACTGAACATCGAGTGCTGAGCCATGACCAATCTTTTGCTCTACCAACGTATTGCTCAGCAACTGGCCGAGGATATTCGGCGCGGGGTGTACCAGCCCGGCGAGCGCGTGCCTTCTGTGCGCAAGATGAGTTCGCAGCTCAATGTCAGTCATGCAACGGTATTGCAGGCTTACGCCAACCTTGAAGATCAGGGGCTAATCAGGGCGCGTCCGCAGTCTGGTTATTACGTTCACCAAACTCCCGCATTGACTGCGCCCACTCCAGATATCGCGCGGGTCGAACGCCCCGGTCTGGTGACTCGCAGCAGCATCATTCAACAAGTGTTGGTTGAATCGCGTCGCGAGGGCGTGTTTCCGTTGGGTGCGGCGGTGCCCAGTGTCGACTACCTGCCGGTACGGGCGCTGCATCAACAATTGGCCAAGGTCACGCGCTTTCACAGCCCGCGGGCGTTCAGTTACATGTTCAGCCCCGGTTTTGAGCCATTGCGAAGGCAAGTGGCGATCCGCATGCGGGATGCGGGCGTGGTGGTTGATCCTTCGGAAGTCGTCATCACTCACGGTTGTGTCGATGCCCTGCAAATGTCCTTGCGAGTGCTGACGCGGCCCGGCGACTTGATTGCCGCCGAGTCGCCCACTTATTACGGGCTATTGCAACTGGCTGACTTGTTGGGTCTCAAAGTGATTGAGATCCCCAGTGACCCGGCTACGGGCATGAGCCTTGAAGCGCTCCAGCTAGCGGCTAATCAATGGCCTATCAAAGCGTTGGTGCTGACGACGCGATTGAGCAATCCGTTGGGCGGTACGATGCCAGAAGAGCGGCAAAAGCATTTATTGCGCCTGGCCTCGGATTTCGACATTCAGATCGTTGAAGATGACATCTATGGTGAGCTGATGTTTGAGGTCGGTCGAACCAAAGCGTTGAAAGCGTATGACCGTTTGGATCGCGTGATTTACTGCTCCAGCTTTTCCAAGACGCTGTCACCCGGCGTCAGAATTGGCTGGATCATCGCGGGCAAATATCAGCAGGAAATCCAGCGTCTGCAAACGTTCACCACCCATTCTGCTTGTAGCGTGACGCAAATGGGGGTGGCGGCTTACCTTGAAAATGGCGGCTACGATCGCCACTTACGTTACATCCGGCAGGAATACAGGAAAAATCTGAGCGCGTTCCAGCTGGCCGTTCAGCAATATTTTCCCGAGGGCACGCAAATGTCGCGGCCAACCGGTGGGTTTATCCTGTGGGTCAGTTTGCCGGGGCGAGTTAACACGCAAGAGCTGCATGTGCGTGCTTTGCAGCAAGGTATCAGCATTGCACCGGGGCTTATTTTCAGTAATACCGAGCAGTTTAATCACTGCATTCGGCTCAATTGCGGGACGGCCTGGAATCGTGAGGCGGAGCGGGCCTTGATGACGTTGGGTATGCTTGCTAACCAACTTTGCCAGGAAGCTGCAGACCTCAATTGAGGTGTGTGCAGCTACCGGCGATGGCCATTTGATTACATGTGACTTGTCACTTAGGGCGTAAAGCGCCAGCATATGCGACTTAACCGTTAAAGCTGTGGGAGTTATGAAAGCGACATTTTGTGTGGGGCTCATGCTTATAGGGGCGTTAACCGCCTTTTACGCTGCTGATACCTTGGCGGCGTCATCGCAGCCTGCTTCGGCTGCCACCCAGTCTTCCGTCAAACCCACAGCGCCAGCGCAAAAAGCGCCAGCCAAAAAGCGTGCGCCCATGGCGTCCAAATCCAAGTCTGCCCGCGAAATAGCCAAAAAACGTTTGCCCGCCGCAAAGCTCGACTTGAGTTTGCCGCCGGAGATGGTCAAGCAGCTTCAGCCTTTGGGGGCGGTGCCCATGCCTAAGCACAAGCCTTTGCTTCCAAATATGTTCGGTGAAAAACCGGAAGAAGAAAGCCCGTTTCAGCTCAACGGCCGCTTGCTCAGTAATGAGATGGGCCTGCAATTGCGCAATGACGCTCGACAGAACGAGGTCGAAGGCGCGGCACTGGATTTTGAATTCAAGCAATAAGTGCCGAATGCCCAAAATGGGGCTTCTAAACTGACTATTCAGTCATTGCCGGTTATGTGCAATTTCTGCTGAACGGTGAATTTCAAACACCTGTTCCAGCGAGTACTATCCCTTGTCATCAACGCACTTTGCCCCCAATGAGGAGCTAACGTCATGATTTGCCGTCCAGGCTGTGGCGCTTGCTGTATAGCCCCCTCCATCAGCACACCGATTCCGGGCATGCCCAATGGCAAGCCTGCGGGTGAACGTTGCCTGCATCTTTCTGTCGATGCTATGTGCGCTTTGTTTGGTTTGCCTGAGCGCCCTGCGGTATGTAGCGCGTTTCAAGCAGACATTGAGGTGTGTGGTAATAATCGAGAAGAAGCCATCAACCTGATTGGTTGGTGGGAGCAGGTCACGGCGGCCTAGTGCGTTCATGTCCAATGAACAGACCTTCAACAATAAGGAATAAGACAATGGGTTCGTTGCATCGCGTAGCAATGGTATGTGGCTTGAGCGTTTTGATGGTGGGTGCAGCTCACGCTGAAGACTGGAAAGTGGCGAAGAATGAAGACGGCATCAAAGTGTCGTTGAGTGAAGTGCCAGGTTCTCAATACAAGGCTTATCAGGGTGTGACGACCATCAAGGCACCGATGGCCAAAGTGCTCGGCTTGCAGGAAGACGCGGCTGGGGCCTGTGCCTGGATTCATGAGTGCAAATCCCAGAAGCTGCTAAAGCACGAAGGCGATCAGAGCTGGACTTACACTCAATTCAATACACCTTGGCCCGTCACGCCGCGTGACTCCGTGTTGCAGGTGACTAGTGTAAAAGGCAGTGACGGTAGCCTGACCCGCAACCTGATAGGCGTGCCGACGTATATCCCTGAAGAAAAAGGCTTTGTGCGCGTCGCTCAAGTTGAAGGCTTCTGGAAAATGGTGCCTAAAGGCGACAACTCGACTGAAGTGACTTATCAGGTTCACACCAAGCCAGGCGGCAGCGTGCCTTCGTGGTTGGCTAACAAGTTTGTAGTCGATGCTCCGTTCAATACATTGAAAGCGCTGAAAGAGCGCGCTGAAAAGTAGTACTGGGCTTGTAGAGCTTGCTTGGCTCCTGGGCGGCGCATCTGCCCAAGAGCCAAGTGCTGATTATGTTTGCTCTGAAGCGCAGACTATTTTTTTATTTGCCGCTTGGCAGATGCTGCATGGCAAGTCTACTCTGCACCCAGACCAGCGATGTCATCGACTGGCTCTAATCTTGTTCGCTACATGCTTATTTCTCCCGGTCACGCCATGTCTGATGACGTCTCGGGAGCGCTGAATGTCTATCCATTGCGAGGAGGACGTTTCATGAGCACAGCCCATCAAGAAGACCTCAGCAGCTATGTGCTGCGCCGCATGAAAGAAGGCGGTTTTGATTTTTCGCGCATCCATCCTATCGAGTTTTACGCCATCTTTCCGGACGAGGAACGGGCGCGTCGAGCGGCACGAAAATTTTGTGGTGAGTCATTGAATGCCCAGATCAATGTGCGCGATGACGGTGTTTGGCATCTGGAGTTAAGTAAAGTGATGTACGCCACTTACGGTGGCATTGGTGATTTTGAGCAAGACTTTGAAGCTGTCGTAGCGCCTTTGGGCGGCATCATTGAAGGTTGGGGTGTGAAGCAGGAGGTGCGCGGCTTGTTGAACTGATATTGACTCAGCGCTGATAACGGCTGGCCTAAGGGCTGGCCGTTTTGGTTTTTGACAGACAAAAAAAAGCCACCCAAACGGGTGGCCAAAGGGAAGTTCGACAATGGCGGCAAGTATCTGCGCGTTTGCGCGGTGCAGGAAATCGCCTCTGTCTATGTGCTTGATAGCTAAAAATTTACAGCCCCTAAACCGCTATTCAGGGTGGGGTTACTTTGCGTGAAGCCATGTGCTGCAAGTAGCTGATCAATTGCTCCAGCTCTGCATCAGGCAGCACGCTGGCCGAAAAGCCGGGCATCCGCGCTTGTGGCCACCGCCGCAGGCTTTGCGGGTCGCGAATGTAGCGCTTAAGAAAGTCGGCGCCAAAATACTCAGTTGGACTGTACGGGATATTCAGGTCTGGCCCGAATTGAGCATCCCCGGCCCCATTCAGGCGATGGCAGGCCAGGCAATTCTTTTGAAAGAGTGCAAAACCTTGATTGACAGGCGATTCGGGCGCAAGTGTCGGGTCAGGTCGCAAGGCTGGAAAGCGCTCAGCAACAGGCAATTGGCGTTTCAAACTGGCAAGCTGGAATGGCCATTGTTCAGGGCTGATGTGGCTGGCTTGCGGGTTGGTCCATATGAGATAGAAGGGGCCAGCGCTCGGTTTATCTTTGCCCAAGGGCGGCCACGGGTGGGCGGGATCTTCGATGGCCAGCCAGGCTTTAGCGCCTGCTTGACTCAACAGTGGGCCGGCCGCCAGCTCGGCGGCAAAACCATCCAGTGCAACGGCTTGCAGATGATCGTCGGGCTTGATGTTCTCCAGTAAGGCCGCGAACGGAATCGCACGATAGGTCATGCTGCGTTTGTAAGACACATCGTCAGGTATCTGAACGGTTTGTAGCGCAGGATGCTTCAGCAGCTCGCTGGTTTGCCAAGTATGGCTGCCATTGCCCAGTTCAAGCGTGAGTTGGGCTGCGTGCGCGGGCAGGGACAGTAGCGCGATGATGAAAAGTGTCAGTCGGTTCAATGGATGGCTGTTACGTCGTCGTCAGTGGGTTCGTCGTCGGGCTGGGCATTGTCGGGTTTTGAAACCTGGACAAAGAGCGTGTACCGCAGCTGCTTATAAATGGCCAGCGTTCACAGTGCTGAAGCGCTCAGGCTTGATCAGCGTGTCTTCAGCGCTATAAATCACAAGGGCCGCGCTGGGGTCAACCCGCGAGCCAACGTCACTGTTAAAGCGTCAATCAAAAGTCAGTGCAGAATCGTTTATTTCATCAATAGCGCGGCACTCCTCAATTGCGCCCGCTTGGCCGCCAGCGCAACTGATGAGTGCTGCGATTGCAATCTGCTGACGCAAGAACTATGGCTCCACACAAGTGGAGAGCCCGTAAATAATGGTTTCAGAAGCGTTGATAGGCGTTCGTGCAGTGGCTTAACCGAACACTTTGGTCAGGTTGGGCACAATAAGCAGTAACGTGGTGGCGAAGAGAATAAGACCGGCTTGGCGTGCTTTCGTGTGCTTGATCATGGCTGTCTGCCTTTTTGTTATGTCTGAACGAAATCTTGCCCGGGCGTGATGCAAAAGTGTTGGGAAGCGATCTGGCTGTTGACAGGGTTACTTTAGAGCCCACATATCACATGGCTTAGAACCCTTTCACATCATCCAATTGCATTAGGTTTCTAAAAAGCTATTAGCGCCCACAAGACCTGTCTGTCAGGCCGAACTTAGACGCAGCGGTGTGTGTGTGCTCAGGCGTTGCAACATTTGACCGTTCGTCCGAGCACTCTGTTGAGGTGTGCCCAGCCTTTTGGATGGGTAGCTCGATTGAGAGTGTTTCAGGGCTTTGACACTCAAGGCTTGCAAGTGGGGGCGTCGTTAAGCGCTTGCCTTGAAATACTGTTTCAGGGCAGGCTCTGTGCGTTGCCATCACTACATTCGCCTTTATCGTGTCAGGTACTTTTATGTCGCTACGCATCTGTATTCTGGAAACCGACATTCTGCGCCCAGAGTTTATCGATCAATATCAAGGCTACGGGCAAATGTTCGTGCGGCTGTTTTCCAAGCAGCCTATCGAAGCTCAGTTCAGTGTTTTTAACGTGATGGATGGTCAATACCCGGCCGACGACCAAGTGTTCGATGCCTACCTGGTGACGGGCAGTAAAGCAGATTCATTTGGCATCGACCCGTGGATACAAACCCTGAAAAGCTACCTGCTGACGCGCTATGAGCGTGGGGATAAGCTGCTTGGCGTGTGCTTTGGTCACCAGCTGTTGGCTTTGTTGTTGGGTGGCAAGAGTGAGCGCGCCACTCAAGGTTGGGGCGTTGGCACTCACCAGTACACATTGGCCGCCAAGGCGCCGTGGATGAGCCCGGCTGTTGAGGAGTTGACCTTGCTGATCAGCCACCAGGATCAGGTGACGGCCTTGCCGGAAAACGCCACAGTGATTGCTTCCAGCGATTTCTGCCCGTTCGCGGCTTATCACATCAACGATCAGGTGTTGTGCTTTCAGGGGCATCCCGAGTTCATTCACGATTACTCAAGAGCCTTGCTAGAGCTTCGTCAAGAGCATTTGGGCCAACAGATCTACAGCAATGGCGTTGCCAGTCTGGAGCAAAGCCATCATGGTCAAACAGTTGCAGAGTGGATGATGCGATTTGTCGCACACAAACCGCAGGCAGAAGCGGTTTAACAGTGCGGCCTGTCTATAGGCGTGGGCTCACGCCTATAGACACACGGTATTAGAGCCAGCCAGAGCGCTTGAAACTGGCCCACAACCCGGTAACCCCCACGCCAATAAACCCCAGAACGCCAAAGTAGCCGTAATGCCAGCTCAACTCAGGCATGTTCTGAAAGTTCATCCCGTAGATGCCCGCCACCGCCGTCGGAAAGGCAAGAATGGCGGCCCAAGCTGCGAATTTTCGCTGCACGATGCTTTGTCGTGATGACTCCAGCAGCACCACGATCTCAATGGTTTGGCTGGCAATATCGCGCAGAGTGGTCAGGTCTTCCATCTGGCGAGTGACGTGGATCTGCACATCGCGAAAATAAGGACGCATATTTTTGTCGATGAACGGAAAGGTAAGACGCTGTAGCTCTTCACTGATCTCGACCATAGGGGCTACATAGCGACGCAATCGCAGCACGTCGCGACGTAGCTCATGCAGATGGACAATATCGGCCTCATTCAGCGCGTTGCCCATAATGTTGCGTTCAAGCTGCTCGATTTCGGCATGGATGGCTTCGCTGACGGGTTGGTAGCTTTCCGTCACAAAGTCCAACAGGGCATACAAAACAAAGTCTTCGCCGTGCTCCAGCAGCAGTGGCCGCGCCTCGCAGCGTTGGCGCACGGCTTTATAAGACGCCGAGTGACCGTTGCGGCTGGTGATGATGTAACCGTTACCAGCGAAAATATGCGTTTCGATGAACTCCAGTTTGCCTTCATGGCGAACCGGGGAATAAATGACGATAAACAGCGCATCGCCAAAGGTCTCGAGTTTTGGCCGACTGTGTTGCTCAAAAGCGTCCTCAATAGCCAGTTCATGCAAATTGAACTGGCGCTGCAGGTTGCTCAGCTCTTGCGCGTCGGGCTGCTCCAGACCAATCCAGACGAAGTGGCCGGGCTTTTCAGCCCAGGCGCTGCCTTCATCCAGTGTGATATTGCTGACTTTCTTGCCTGCGTTATAAACCGCAGCAGCAACAACTCTCCCCATAGTTCTAATCGCTTCTTCTTCAAAGGGTTATGGCGCGAACCTGCAGCTTAGCGCGCAATGCCCCATTTTGAGTCGATAAACGTTCAGAGGTTCGAATTGGATGCCGCAGTCTTGTCGCCAGCGGTTGGAGGCATGCGGCTGCTTTGCTGGGCCAGTAATTCGCGATCCATAACCTCGATGCACTCGCGCATTTGTTCGCGGCATTGCTTAATCAGCATCGGCATATCGTCCAGAGTTAAGCCGGCTGTGGGTATAGGTGCCAGAGAGCGAATCTGAATATCGGCGCTGTGCCAGCGATTGAGCTTTAGGTGTTGGCTATAAGTGCTGACACACACCGGCACAATCGGGACGCCGGCAGTGATAGCCATTTGAAACGCGCCTTTTTTGAATGGCAATAACGTCTTACCAAGATTGCGTGTGCCTTCTGGGAAGACCCAGATCGACGTGTCCTTTTCTTGCAAGGTACGGGTAGTGGTCAGCATGGAGTGACGCGCTTTTTGGGCGTTGCCGCGATCAATCAACACATTGCCTGCCAGCCAAAATAATTGACCGAAGAGCGGCACCCATTTCAGGCTTTTTTTACCGATACACACCGTACGGCGTGGCACGACATTACCGAACACGAACAAATCATAGTTGGACTGATGATTGGCGATGATGACGCAACTGCGTGGCTTGTCCATCAAGGGCGCGACATCTGCCTTGAGCCTGTATCCCATAATCCATTTGGCAGGCCATGCGTACAGTCGCGCGCAGAGACGGCTGTTGTCCGGGTTAAAAGGACGACACAGCCCCAGCAAAACGCCAAGAACACCGGCGGTCATAAAATGCAGACTCATCAATAACATACGAAACGAAAGTAGCATTTACAGGCTCACCAAAATCGAAGGTGGCGCAGTGTACGGATGTGCACTGTATTCGGCAATTACTCCGATACATGTAGGAGATCTCTGATGTTTAAGCGCATGTTTCAGGTTTTGGGAGAAGGTGTGGTTTAGAGCGGTTCTAAGCGTTATTGGCAAGCGGGCGACGAGCCTGTGCCACCAGAGTGACGCAGGCTGCGCGTGAGGAGGTGTCGATCAGATCAGATGTTCTTTATCCAGTGAAATGGCGTTATCCAGAGTATCTAGCAACGCCTTGCGTACTTTGAGTTTGGTGTTCTTGTGCGCCTTCATGTTGATTTTCTTCAACTGGCGCGCAGCTTCTAGAGCTGCTGCTTGCAACTCCTCGGGCTTGACCACCTTGTCCAGGAAGCCGGCATCCACTGCGCTCAATGGGTCGAACATTTCGCCATTGATCACTGAACGATGGAATGCTGACTTGCGCAGTCGGTCACGGGCGAGCTCAATACCGGCGTGGTGCATGGTCATGCCAATTTGCACTTCATTCAGGCCAATGCTGAATGGGCCTTCAACACCGATACGGTAATCCACCGACAGCAACAAGAATGCGCCCTTGGCGACCGCGTGCCCAGAGCAGGCCACGACTACAGGAAACGGATGCGCCAACAGGCGCCGCGCCAAGGTTGAACCCTTGGTTACCAGAGCCACGGCTTGCTCGGGGCCGGCCGTCATCACCTTCAAGTCATAACCACCCGAGAGGATGCCCGGCGGGCTGGTGATAATCACCACTGCACGGTCTTGCTCGGCCTTATCCAGCGCAACGTTAAAGGCATCGATCACCTCAGGTGAAATAGCATTCACCTTGCCATTACTCAGGGTCAGGGTGGCGATACCGTCTTCCAGGTGATAGGAAACCAACTCACTCATGGCGCAATTCCTTATATTGAAGTGGAGCAGACGTTACCCAGCCCTAAGAGCCAGGTAAAGCGCTGTGACTGACTGGTGAGTCAGGCTTACAGCCTGCGCCTTCTATATAGAAGGCTGTGTGTCGGCGTTTTAGAGCGGCTGCGAGGCAGGGAGCCAAGTACGGAGTTTGGCGCATTCGCCCGCGATGGATGCGGGCTGAACCCGTGAAGACCGTAAGCGCATGAAAATTCTGAAAAAAACATTTGTCATATCGAAAGCTTTCGACTACATTAGCGCGCCTCGACAGACAGAACATGTTTGAAGAGATACGGTG
This sequence comes from Pseudomonas sp. E315, assembly GCF_055406205.1. NCBI lineage: Bacteria > Pseudomonadati > Pseudomonadota > Gammaproteobacteria > Pseudomonadales > Pseudomonadaceae > Pseudomonas > Pseudomonas sp. E315. The sequence continues at coordinate 11,886 of NZ_JBUZPJ010000028.1, forward strand.
AAGTGTCCGAGTGGCTTAAGGAGCACGCCTGGAAAGTGTGTATACAAGAAATTGTATCGAGAGTTCGAATCTCTCCTTCACCGCCACATTAAGTAAACACAAGCCCCTGATTTTCCTAGAGAAAGTCGGGGGTTTGTGGTTTTTGGCGTCTGGAAAAGGGCGATATGGGGTTGAAATGGGGTTGGAGAGGAAATTACGTATTTCGGTTCAGCTCATGACGAAAGCCATCTTGGAAGGAAGCAGGCTTTCTGAGGCTGGGCTGAGAAGTCCAGCTACGTGAATCATCAGAGGCCGTATTTCAGCTCACGTTACAGGTGAGTTGAAATATGTGTTTATCGTCGTTGAAACGCTTACCTGCCAATACCTCGATGCTAGACAGTTGGGTGCTGCTAAGGTGTAGAAGTTCAGACTTGATCTGACAGTTACCGGATTTGCGGTCATGACTGTCAGGTCAAATTCAGTTGATCATCTTGGCCTGCCAGATTTTCTTTCCG
>NZ_JBUZPJ010000029.1:0-7224 GCF_055406205.1 Pseudomonas sp. E315
CACTACAACCGACTGGCGTCGGGCATAACAACTTCGGGACGTAGGAAGAAGGCTGTTGCTGCCGCTTCCATTGCCGCACTAATCCTAAGTTATGCGACAAGCCCTGATCTGCCGAATTCGTTGGTTCGGAGTTGTCGCGTAAATCTGTCGCGAATGGTAATTTACCTGCGACAAGTTATGCGACAGGTGCTTCATGGAAAACGAAGGTCAGCAGATCGGATACGCTCGGGTTTCGACGCAAGGTCAGGATCTGGAGCAGCAACGGATTGCGCTAGGACAAAACGGGTGTCAGCGTATTTTCGAAGAGAAGGTCAGCGGGGCTAAGCAAGACCGTCCCGAACTGAGTCGGTTGCTCGATCATTTGCGACCAGGAGATGTGCTGACTGTGACGCGATTAGATCGCTTGGCCAGGTCAACGACCGACCTGCTTCACATTGCGGAGCGACTCAAAACCATAGGGGCAGGTCTGCGTTCACTTGCTGAGCCATGGGCCGACACCACCTCACCAGCTGGGCGCATGGTTTTAACGATCTTCGCCGGGATTGCTGACTTCGAGCGCTCCCTCATTGGCGAGCGTACCAGTGCTGGCCGAGCTGCCGCGAAAGCCAAAGGCGTTCGATTTGGGCCAAAGCCTGTTCTGACTCCTGAGCAGATAGCCCATGCGCGACGGTTGATCGATGAGGGTCAGTCAGTGGCCGAGGTTGCACGTCTTCTGGGTGTTCATCGCGCCACGCTATACCGTGCTTTACCTCAATAGCTAACGGGGCTTATGTGAAGCCCCCAGTGCCTTTACTACTCCTCGAAAAGGTCAGCGTGGGTTCCTGCTCGAACGAAGACGATTTGCTCTTGTTTGCTTTCAGCAGCTAGGCGGTAAATCAGCAGGAAATCTCCACCAACATGGCACTCCCGAAAGCCAACCCAGTTGCCTTTTAACGGATGGTCTAACCATTCAGGCGCTAAAGCTCCGTCATTGGAGACCAGCAGCATCATGACTTCCTTGAGCCGGTTAAGATCAAAACGACCGGAGCGGGAAAGTCGCTCCCAATCTTTTAGGAAGGTCTTCGCGTAGTCAGACACGCGAGGTAACGCCGCACGTTTACTCGCCGCTGTTTTTCTTGAGGTCATCGAACAGCTCGTCAATTGATTCAAAGCGCGCACTGTTAGTCCGCACGATCTCTTCCGCTTCGGCCATAGCCAAGCGGGTCTTCGCATTGGGAACTTTTAGTTCGAGCGGGAAAGCCTGATCAACCGCAATGCGGTGCAAAAAGATCCGCACGGCTTCGGACATACTCATGCCCATGTGGCCTAACGCAGCGTTGGCCTGAGCCTTGATGTCATCATCGATACGGACATGCAGCATGGATGTTTGGGTAGCCATAACGACCTCCTGGGTGAATAACACACAATGTATCTCAAATGAGATACATAGCAAGCAGTACCGATAGAATGAGAGGTCACGCCTACTCATTCCGGTCATCGCCACTTATGTAAAACAGGCCCCCACACTCAAGCCGAGCGTGGGGGCCTTTTTTTGTGGGCACGGAAACCACACCCCTCCTACACTGGTACGCCAGACCCCACCTCTGTGGTTTTACGCACTGTGGGCCACTGACTCGGATAAGGACGCCACCGCCATGCCGTTACCCGTCACACCGACCTATGAGCGCGGTTTGCGCGACCTGCGCGCACTATCCCCCGAGACTGCCGAACTGGCCGAGCGCATCGCCCTGGACCTAAAGCCTGAACTGTTGAGCATTGCGTCCGCCACCCTGGAGGCCCAGTTGCTGGATCTAATGCAGGAAGTGGCTCAACAACATATCCGCTGTGTGACACGGCTATGGGACTGGTTAACAGCTGTGGCCAGCGCGGGGGCGTTACCCGTTAAACATGTGGCCTTTTTTGCGTATGACGCGGCTGCGCTGGGCGGTCCGTACGGAGTAGTGCCCGAATGAGCGGCCGTTACGCTAACGAATACGATCCGTTTATCGCGATAAAAATGCCCCTTGAGGTTCTAGAAAGTCTGAGCCGCCGCCTGACAGCCATCGAGCGCAGCGCCGACACCCTGCAGGTGCATCTGGCCAGCGAACGGGCGCAAGGCTTCGTCGAAGCGCTGGAGGTGCTTAAGGTGTTTAAACCGGGGGAGATTGAAAGCCTGTACCTGATCATGGATGACGCCGCTCAGGCGCGCGTCACGGCGTTGCTGCTGTGATCGGGGACGGGATTCACGAAGACGCGCTGCAGCACCTGGTGCAACAGAGCGCGGTCAGGGAGTTTGTCGCCGGCCGTGATACCACCCGTACCAAGTGGACGTTTTCGGTACGCCTCGGCGGGCCGCACTCGCGGCTGATTCCGGTGCGCTCACGGCGCGAAGCGATTCGTACCTGGGCCAGCCTAACGGCGGTGGGTCGCTTTGCCGAAGGGCTCGGCGTGCGAGGCTTTGCGGTGGAACTATGAAGTTTCGCGCCCGCGAAACTGGCCACGGCTTTTAGTTATCGAGAGCGTCGAGCAAATTTGCCCAAGTAGGGGCTTCCCCTGGCTTCGCGTTGTGAGGCAATGCAGGTTTAGGCTCGGGTTTATGCTCGATCAGCCGAAGTGATTGTTGCAGCTCTTGTATCTCTGCACGCAGCAATCGAACCTCTTCAACCAACGAGTGTAGGGCTGGGTGTAAGGCGTCCATTTCAGGTGTAGGGGAAGTGTAGGGCGAGGGTGTCGGGTCAAGTGTAGGGCGGTGTAGGGTGATCCCCTGTGGTTCGCCATAAACGCGGATCATTTCTGATAGGTCGATAACCTTTTGCCCTTTACCGTCTAGGCCAGCAGTTACGCGGCCTTTAGACACGGCCTCATGCAATGTTGAACGGTGTAAACCGTAGAGTTTTGCCATGCGGCCGATGGTTAATTTTGCCATGTAGGGCAGTGTCGGGTTCTGTCTGTAGGGTGCCCTACAGTCTACTGCTATTTATGAGACTTAACCGACCATTCCCTAACGCGGTCCGGTGGACCTTGTTGGCTACCGTGCTGGTAGGCAGCACAGCTGCCAGACCCACACGGCAGCTTGTGAAAGACACAGGGTTTGCGCTGAGCGAGCAAACGCAATATCTTTGGGTAATAGATACATAGCATTAAAACGAAAAAACCCTGCCAAGGCAGGGTTTCATTCGGGCCAGCGGCGACTGCAATCGCTCTGGCCAAGGTCTCGGGGAATCTCTGCTTTTCGGTGCGGGGAACGAGACCTGGTAAGCCAATTCTGTCGGGAAAACTCCCGTCTGTCCAGCTTCCAGCCTCCCCCGACACCTCTTCCCGACGCTTGGAATCAAGATGCTTTGGGCCCGGGAAGTAATAGCTGCCGATCAAGGGGATCTCTTCACGGCAGCCGGTATAGCCGGTTAGGTGCGACCCGCAAGGGCGAGAAGGCAATGGCAGGGCAGCGTAAAAACCCAACCACGGGCGCTGTCACTGTCCTAAAACCCACCAACCGCCAGACGCCGAAGAGGGCAGGGGGCGCAGTGGTAAACAATCCCCGAAAGTCTGGAACGCCTGTTGGGAGTGGGAGCCGGGTGGTCGCACCTGGAACAAAATCCTCACTGCGTGGAGTCATGCGAGACGCTTTTTTTAAAAGCCGATCGTAGGGGCTCCCACGCCAGTGGGAGCCATCAAGAGCGTCGCGTAGCCATCATTATTGCCGCCAGTGGGCGGCCTTAGACTGGCGTCAGCCATCATTGCTCGTGCTCTTGTCTCTCAGGGTTATTACCCGCTTTGGATCTTTCCCAGCGAGTGGGGGTCCCCCTTTAGGGGGTCGAGCTGGTGAGCGCGTAGCGCGAATGCTCTTGGCTTTTTGCCCTTTTGTACCTTTTCACCTTTATACCTCTCCTATTGGCGTTCTATTGCTGAAGCAATAGCCAACGCAATAGAACGACCAATAGAACGCCACATAGATAATCCAAGACAAAAGCAGAGCAACAGCGCGCCATCCCTACGGTCTGTCGTGGCCGCCCTGCGGGACGCCCAAACCTTCCGGGGGAGCGCCCCGTCAGGCTTTCAGGGTTCCGACTCGCTGCGCGAGCCTCCACCCTCTTTCCTCCCCTGCGCCCTGGACGGGCTTGTCTCGAAAATTCACCCGCGTGCGCGCCCGGCAAAGCCGGACCAACCTGCATTCTGCCATTGCGCGACGTCTCGTTGCGGTCCGTTGTCCCTTTCTCGACTGCTCCATCGCGAATCCAGGTTGGTCCGGTTTTACCTGACGCGCACGCAAGCGGTGCGGCCGGATGCTGCGCACCCTGGTTTCGCCCTGGACGGGCTGCACCAGGGCAGAACGGAAAAATTTGGCCTGGGGGCCATTTTTCCTCACCCCCCTCGTGGGCTCGGGTGGTGTCTGTCCAGCTGTTTCCGCCGTCTTCGCCGGCGGTTTATCAGAGCGGCTAAGGCCGCTCTGGAAGCAGCTTTCAGCTGCCCAAAGTCTGCTGCGTTACCATGCAATTTTCGCCTAGGAGCAAACCTTATGCAGCGTTTAGCCAAACCCTCGGACTACGTCCGGCAAGACGTTCTCGGTCAATCGACCTACGTGCTTCCCTGGGAGCCGCGGCTGTGCCCGGGAAATCCTGCGGACGATCCGGAACTGGGCGCGCAGCTCTATAACGAATTTGCCTGCAACGCCGCTCAGGGCGTGACACCGCGATCACCAGCCGAACAGCTGTCTGACATCATCGGTTGGGCCATAGTTACGCCTGGAGAAGCCGCACGCAGCTTGGCGGCTGACCTCGCGGCGACCTACCAGGGTAAGCATCAGTTTCTAATGGAGGATTTGGAGCTTGGGGATGAGGAAACCAAGCCGCACCGAGCGCACCTGATTTTTCACAATGAGGATATTCGTGATCTGTCGGCTTCACGATTGATGGCTTTACGTGAACGTATGGTTTTTTAGGTTTATCTATTCATAGCTATAAAATTTAATAAACTGGCAGTTGTGATATATAAAATCGGCGGATATTCAATGAATTATTATGCATCTCTTGGGAATAAAAGTTGTGTCGCAGAAGTTATCGATCCTTTCTTTTTAGCCAAACACATGGATCTTGATTTTAAGAAAACTGGATTGATAAATTTTGATTCCTTGAAAGAAATACATACTTATATAGATGTTTGTTTGAAATTTTTAAGCGATGAAATTATTTTTCTTTCTAACGCATATACTTATTGCGAGCAATACTATTGCGAAAAAATTGTGAGTTGTGTTATGGAGGAAATTGAAGACCGCAGTAAAAAGCTTGGTTATATTTGTTGTGATCTTTTTAGCGAGCTTGCTTCTTCAGAAAAAGCCGCTAAGAAAGCGAAAGAGGATAATATTCGTGAGCCGCTAAACCAAGATCAGTATCAGGAGTTAGCGTCTTCTGAAATTCATAAATTCTTGAAATTTATCGATGAAAAATTCGGATTGAGTTTTATTCAAAAAGATATTTTAGACCAATTTACTAGTATGGCTAATGGGCTTTCCCATTGGATAGGCTTGGATGCAGTAAACCATTTTACTTCTAAGCTTTCTAGGATAAATAGAGAGATTAATTCATTTGAGCGTGCTTTTTCTAAGGCATACAATCAAATTGATTTTGTAAAAAATGCTTTTTTTTCTCAAAATATTAGTTATGTCAATGGAGATGTTGATTACGCTAAAATATACCGAATTTCAAAAAAGAATTTTGGCTATGATAACTTTATGGAAATTATTTGGTGGGGCTCAATAGTTCACACAATTATGAGTGTAAGTGAAGTCGAAAAAGAATTTAGGCCATCTAATCTCCAAAGTGGTTTGAATTTCGAAAAACATGTTGAAAAGCTTTACATAGGTCTTGGCTACTCTGTTTCTACTACTCCGATAACAGGAGATTTCGGAGTTGATCTTCTAGCTACTTCAAACACAGAAAAAATTGCAATTCAGTGTAAAAAATACGCGACGCCTGTAGGTCCAGATGCGGTTATGCAGGTTTATTCAGGAGGAGCGTATTATGGATGTACGAGGTTTTCTGTTTTTTCAGTAAATGGTTTTACAAATGCAGCTACGGAAATGGCAAGTAAGTTAAGAGTTGAACTTTTTAATATTAAATTAGCCGTATAAATCTGTTAAATCTAAGAGAAACGCCTCCTGAGCGCATCTACCGTGTTACGAGTAACGCCGCTTATGTTCAATCGTCACAAATAAAAAAGCCCGGTCTAAGCGGGCTTGGTTGTCTATCAGCGGCACCAGGGCAATTTAAAATCAGCAACCCTGAGCCTGAGCTTGGTGGACTCTTACCGCTGAAGCGCCTTGGCCGCCGCGATGCCACTAGGGGTCAGCACTCCCGAATACATTGGTCTGGACATGATATTGCCCGCGACCATTCGAGTAATACGAAAGCAACCAAACCCCTTGGCCCAAAGCTGCTCGAAAACATCAGCATTTGCTTCGATAAAAGCGCTATCTGGACGCTTTCCCTGCTCATGCATCGTCAGGAGCGTGGACAGCATGGAGTTGAATTCTGAATGGCCCGTCATAGCGAACGTCCTTGTGAAATTCGACCACCATTATTTCGGCTGATCTCATCCCGCATTCGCTTTGGCAGAAAAACTCCATACTGGGGTTGCTCTGCGGACAGGGTGGGCGTTTCGAGCACAGCCAAAACTCGACCTGGAGAAGGTTGAGTAATCGAATGGTCGTCAATGAGTGGGGCGGAAAAATCGAAACTAAATTGCTCTGTAATCGCCATCGTGTATTTCCTCGTTTATAAAGGCTTGATTATACCACAACCCATAATTATCTTAATTTGTCAATATTTTTTATCGTGCAAATTAATAAGGCTCACCATATTTTTTGAGACTGAGTAATCTTGTCTCATGCGCGAAAGACAGTGGTGTGGTCGCGACCGCCAAACACATAACCGACTCCCGGCAGGCTATGGTTGGTCAGCTCTTTGGACTGGGCCATGGCCACCATGGTGTTCATCAAGTGGTCAGTGTATGCAGCAAGTTCTTGTAGTCCTCGCGGATATCCGTGTCGGACTCCTCAAGGTCATTTGGTTCAACCAAATGGATGCAAGAAATACAGCTATCAGACCGTGGAGCCTCCAAAATAACGGTGCACACCATTAAGTCCTGAAGCACTACAACCGACTGGCGTCGGGCATAACAACTTCGGGACGTAGGAAGAAGGCTGTTGCTGCCGCTTCCATTGCCGCACTAATCCTAAGTTATGCGACA
>NZ_JBUZPJ010000030.1:0-6542 GCF_055406205.1 Pseudomonas sp. E315
CGTCCGAATATGGCCCTCGGCGGCATCACCCCTAAACAGAAATTGGCCCTGGTGGCCTGACCTCTATTTCTGACGTGTATTAGAAATGGGGGGATTACCGCTCAAGGTCAATAACGGTGTCAAGGTGATCAAATGTAATTGGAAATATAGACATTTGTCCGAACGAGTCGAGATTCATTTTGATCAGGCTGGAATGGTACTGTATGGCATCGGTACGGGAGTAGGCGTGGCCGTTGGTAATTTTAGTGCATTGCACGATGTTCAGTAAGCCGCTGCTGAAATCGAACCTGTCGAGTATCTCCCTGTTTAGCTTGAGCTTGGTGTTCAAAAAATGAGTAGTCACATCCACTGTGGTTATCCTTATTGTTTGATGGGTTTCGGAAGGTATTAACTATTTTTTCATGCAGTTGATTTTAGTTATGATGTAGCATCTTGAGGGTGGTTTATAGCGTACTGTCCTGTCAATTTTCTTCGGTTAAGCCGGACGTGAGGCGGGTTCCTCAACTCTATAGGCACGTATACCGCTCACGTTCGAGGAACGCTTCGTTTGCGGTATTGGCTCGTCAGGCGGCGGTGCTCCTTTAGCCAGCCAAACAGGCGCTCGATGACGTTTCGCTCTCGGTGCTTGGGTTTGTCTATGCGTTCGCTTGACATCATGTATCCGAAACGTGCGGCAGGAAAAATCTCGACACTGGAATGCCACGGTCTGTAGATTCAGTTTGGAGGAGGGGACGGGGTGGCCCCTCACTTCATGGAGAGGTACTAAAATTGGAAGTTGTTTTTTTTCTCAAAGAGCGCACCGCATTCATCAAACATTACTACGATGAAGCCATAGCGCCATTCGCCGAGACTATGCAGAAAATCGAGAAGGGTGTGCCACCGTTTTTGCCACCCCCGTTCGACCCGGAAACCATGAGTGACGAACCTGCGTTTTTGGAGAAGTGGTTGCGAGCTCAAACAGGTTTCCACGTAGTTGGTCAGACCTGTGTGTCGATGCTCTCTGAGTCTCTGAAAATCTTCTTCGTGACCCACGAAAAGAATGCGGGTTTGGACTTTGAAAAATTGTGGGGAAAGAATATTTTCAGCAAGGGTTTCATCCGCGGCTATCGAATCTCCTTCGCCAAGATTGGCGTGGACTGGAGCAAGTGCCCCGCGAGCTTTTCGATTTTGGAGCAGGTAGTGCTGGCTCGAAATGCAAGTCAGCATGCGACCTCAATAACTTCTACACGGGCAAATCACAATGTAGGTGCGCTTACCAAGCACCCAAGCCCACTGTTCGTCAGTAGCCATGAGATGAACCTTTTGGCTAGTAGAGGAGGCAGTTGGATGATGCCTCCCGCCGTTCATGTCACGCGCGAGGCCCTGCACCAGGCAGCAGCTGAAGTGGAAAAGCTCGCAGAGTGGATGAGTACCATCAATTTCCGGGCTCTAATTAAAGCGCAGAAGGTTAAAGCGCAGAAGGCAACCCCCTAAATTCATCAGCTGGATGTTTGATCCTGCTCTTCGAACTGGAGGCTACAGACACGGGTTTCGGGTAGTTCGAGCTCGACGCATCGCGTCCCAGTCTCCAGCAAGCCCTGCTGCGACTGAGAAGACTTGCTCATATCCCATGAGCATCAGCTATGTAGCTCACAGGGGAGAAATCGTATTTTTCTCTATCGGGCGAATTCTGGTGGGGGAATGCGTTGACGGCGTGATCCAGCAGGTTTTCTCATCACCTCTTTCAAACGCTCAGCAGGTCCTTCTAACTCAGACGGTGACGCAAGGCTGACAGCAAGCATTAACACATCACGACGTTTCTGTTTACCTTCCAAAATTTCAGAGAGGCTACTTTCCAGCTGAACTGGGTGCTTCATCGCTGCTGACCTCGATTTTCGGATCAAATTGGATGCTAGCACAAGCCTTACAACCCACAGTCTTCCGTTGATCCCCTTTGCTTATGAAACGTGATTCATAAGATGTTCATTGCATCTAGCTTGGCAGTTCCGTTCGAATTCGCGAAAACAGTTCGTCGAGGGTGATCGGATTGTCCTGAAGCAGATAACAGCCTACGAGGATGGTCAGCGGATGAACGTCCATTACAGATGCTAGCTCGTCTACCTTCTCGATCGTAGGGCTCTTCAGACCGCGCTCTAGGGTGCTGAGATAGGTACGACTACTGACGTCGGAGAAATCTTCCTGGGAAAGCTTTCTCTCCGATCTCAGCTTTTTCAGGGCCGTGCCAAAAGCCTGTTTCAGTTCCATATTGCCGACCTCGCAAAAGGAACGATGAAGCCTTCGCGAGCTCTATAGGGCTACAATCTATAGTGTTCACTTTTGGGGTGGAGCTATGTTCATCACTCACAAACCAGCAGAGATTTTCCTCGGCGCGTACTTGGGTGATGACTCTACCCAGTACTGGCAGTACGTTGAGCAGACCACTCAATGTCCCTGGTTTTACGTCAGAGTAGGTCGAGAACAAGGTAGTGAAGCGTTGACTAGCATGGTTATGCTTCCCAGCATTTCAGCGCTTGAGCAGTTACTTAATGAACACGGAGCAGGCATCTAGGTGCTGGATGTACAGTTGGTTTCACCGACTTATCTGAACGGAAGTGATCAGTGGAAGATGGAGAGGCTGTTAGAGGTGCGCGTAACGGTGGATGACCTCAGCAAGGAGGCGGCCTACGTGTATAGCCTGGAGGGCGGGCATATCTACACTGAGGCTCTGGGGGCCAGCACATCCGATCTACAAAATCTTCGTATCATTTTTTCGGCCACACTAGTATCTCGGCGATCATGAGATCAACAGGCTCGAACGGTTAACAGCATCTTCGATACGCTAGCGCGTCCGGCAATCTTGGCTGCCCGCCGCGTCAGTTGGTGGCGTTGGCAACCTTTCTGCCTCTTACCGCTTTCTCAATGGAGCCAGTATGTTTTCGACATCCAGTCCTTTCAGCAGACAATTGTGCGCAATTGCCGAAAGTGCTTCGTAGAGCTGGTCTCGCTGCTTTATCAAGTCAGCATTCTCCACCTGAAGATTAGCAATACGTTCTTCGAGGCTTCTTCGGCGGCGGGCACCGTCTGGATTTCTGCCACTCTCCTTGAGTTGTGCGATACGGGCGGACTCGATTCGTCTTCCACGGTCCCCCACTAAGGTAGCTCGGCTAGTCAGGCCCAATCGACGCTGCACTTCGGGGCGCGAAATAGGCGCGAGCTCCAGTCCTAAGCTAATCATTTGAGCGAGGAGGGCGTCGATAGCCTCGTCCAAGGTGCCGCCCCTCAAAATCTGTCGTTGCGCCATGGTCGCCTCTAATCATCCGAAACCGAACTGTGCCGTTTATCCGTGTCCGCAACCGTCATTGGATTCCCATTTGGAAACACGCGTTGCACACCGACATTGGAATCGCGCGCGAGGACGGATTTTAAATTGTTGAGCTTGTCTTCCTGGTCCGCTAGCCATACATCGCTGCCTGCCTCTCCGGCGCCGGCATCGCGCATGATGATAATTGCCCTCGTCAAATTCTCGGCTTGTTTTTCAAGATTGGCCCGCTCCGATGGAGTGCCCATCAGATGGAGATGCGAGCAGCCGTTCCAGCACTGAAGATGCTTAGGGCAGGGCGCTTGGGAGAAATCGTGAATGCAACCTCCGAAGGGTGTTACGTGTAGCGCCGTGGCGTGTACGTTGAGGAATGCTTCTGCAGTTGTTGTGCCTTTATCTGACAGCAACGCATGGTAACTGTCGGTCAACGCGCCCTGAATGCGTTTATCTCTTATGCCTGTATGCAGAAAATCAATACGCTCGTGATGGCTATTGAACGCTAAGAACTCGTGATGCGCAGCAGTGTTTTCCTCAATGCTCGTGTGCTGATAGTAGACATTCTGGTCGAGGCGTTTTCGCCCTAAGGCCAATGCTTGCTGAACATCACTCATGCCGGTCAGATGGTAAATAGTGTTTCGCCAGTGTCGAGGTTGGTGGCTAGTCAGTCGAATAGGCGCACCGTTAGATTCTGTTAATGATCGGCGTGAAAAAATGGATGGATATTTTTCATCGTTCCCCAACGCGCGGTTGATATCCAAGAGTGTCACTCGACGCGGGATTACTCGAAACACATTTGCTTCCCGCCCACCGAGGCGGAATTGACCATCAAACGCGATAGCTAATGTTTCGCTGGTTTTTAGGACAATACAGAGTTTGCCTCCAACATTTTCAGTAAGCGCTGCATGATCGCGAAGTTTGGGAACAAGAAAACGCTCAATATCGCCAGCCAAATATCTGCGTTTGATCGCCTTCCCTCGATCCTTAATCTGGTCGCAGGGATGAATTTCGTTTCGTAAAAAGTACATGTATAGATTCCTAGCGGTGTCTCGGCTCTGGCTAAACCCGAGCCAACGCAGAACTTCATCCTCTGACATTGCAGTCTGCGGAGAGTAATCCCAGAGACGGCCTGGATGGTCCTCTTGCCACCTCGCGATTTCTCGTTGCTCTTGCGTCAGCACCTTCAATCGTTCGACCGCACGCCTGGCTAAAGGAACGTCGCTTTCTGCGAACCAATGAACACGGGATTGAAATTGCTTTTCCGCAAAGTACCTAATTCCGCATTCGACCAGAGGCTTACCATTGGCATCTACAACCACCTCTCCTGTCGTCCCTTTGATCGGCCTTTCGACCCAAGAGTCATAGGGAATTACTGCTACCTCATTACCCCGTTGACCAGTCGCAATCAATAAATCGATCACGCGCAGCAAGATTTCTTCGCCCTCACTAAGCGGGGTGTTCGAACATAAGGCGTAGGCTTCCATCGCCTCGCGAGAAGGCAATCTGTCATCAGATTTGCGCTGTTTTACCGCACGATCAGGATCGTGCAATGAAATGTAGTCGTGGCGGCGTTTTTCTGGTTTTGCACCGTGCTCAAAGTGGATGGCGATCTCGGTTAATTGAAGATTATCAATCGTATCCGCTATTACTTGAAGATGAGAGATCGCGTCGTAGAGATTCTTGTAACCACTTTCGCGGAGAAATCCCACGACGCGATCAAAATCGCCTCGCGTCAACTGTGTGGGGTCGGATACGCCGCGCTCAAACAAGGGATTGTAAAGCCGGCGTACTGCAATATTATATGCAGCCGCCATTGAAAACTTCAGATTCCGGGTGCGTTGCAAATACACAATCAAGGCTTTGCTAAAATCTTGGAAAGTGAAGGGGAGTGGTCCTTTAGGCGGGGCGGAATAGCCTGTCTTCTCGAGAGCTTGTCGATGCGTTTCGAATGTAAGAGCATGTTGGTTATCCCGTTGTGGTAACCAACTTCCGACGTCCCATACCGGTGACGCCCACGGCGTTGAAATTGGCAACGACTGAAAAATCTTTTGTTCCTGTGCAATGAAGCCTTCGAGGCTCTGCCTTGACCTAGACAGCGTCATCTGCGGCATCCTCCGTGTGCAGCCGGCAGCGTTCGATCGTAGCGCTTACTGCCAGGATGGTTGTCTGATGTTGGGCGAGGGGCCGGTTGTGAATGAGGTCCCCGGCTTGTTCTGCCATGTCAATGAACCGTTGCGCTTCCCGTTGCAACGCCTCTTTCACCTGCTCATGGCGGCCGTCAGCAAAGGGGTGAAATTTCTTGCAGGTGTAGCAGGCGTAGACGGGATTGTAGGGGCAGTGGGTATGAACTGGGAGGGCGCAGGCACCAATGTCCCCGATGTATTGCGTATCGATAACGCCGCGGATGGCTCTTTCCGGCACAGTATCGCGGCGTTGGACGATTTCCCCAGTTAATAAGCTGCGCATGATGCGTTGATAGGCCGGGCTCTTACCCAGTGCTTTTTCTTTGATGCGGGCAATGTTGGGGGTTGCCGTCACGTAAGCACGCGCCGCAACCGTGCTGTTGTGCCCGAGCAGTTCGGCAATCATGTCTGCCGGAGTTCCTTGGTCCGCCAAACCTTGCCCGAGGTGATGACGCAACAACATGGTTACCTGGTTGGGCTTGTTTATCCCAGCTTTACATAGCTCGTGTTTGAGGCTTACACCGATTTCGGTTACAGACATGCGTCTTCCGTTAGGACTTACTAACAAGGGCTCGCAGTCGCCGCCAAAGCGGCGTCGCATTTCCGCAACATGCTGCGAGATTTTCTCCCCCAGCCGGGTTGTTATTTTGCGGGGCCGTCGCTCAGGTCTGCGTTGACCAACCTTTTTGGCCATGGGTAGCCAGAGGGTGTAGTACCTTTCATGATCAGCGCTTTCGATGAACTCAAAATCCGCAATGTCAAGCGAATGGAATTGAATCGAACGCGGGCCTAATTCGAAACTTAAGTGGAGCATCATGTTGAGCTGAGCTTCACTCCAGTCTTTGGTCTGGATATCGCGCTCAATTCGCTGCAGTAGCCTGATCTCTTCATCAGGTGCTAAACCGGACTGTGATAGAAATATACGTTCGTACGGATCAAGGCGGCTCGTCTTGATTTCTTTAAGTGCTAGTGTGCTGTTTTGAAAATAACTTACCCGCCAGCCCGTGAGGCCATTGCCTCACGGGCTCGCTGTATCTTGTTTAAGATATCTTCTCCCTTCGCAT
>NZ_JBUZPJ010000031.1:0-5232 GCF_055406205.1 Pseudomonas sp. E315
GGCTGCTGTAGAATGCGCGCCTCGGTTGAGCGAAAGCTTAACCAACCGCTCTTTAACAACTGAATCAAGCAATTCGTGTGGGTGCTTGTGGAGTCAGACTGATAGTCAACAAGATTATCAGCATCACAAGTTACTCCGCGAGAAATCAAAGATGTAACCAACGATTGCTGAGCCAAGTTTAGGGTTTCTTAAAAACCCAAAGATGTTTGAACTGAAGAGTTTGATCATGGCTCAGATTGAACGCTGGCGGCAGGCCTAACACATGCAAGTCGAGCGGTAGAGAGGTGCTTGCACCTCTTGAGAGCGGCGGACGGGTGAGTAATACCTAGGAATCTGCCTGGTAGTGGGGGATAACGTTCGGAAACGGACGCTAATACCGCATACGTCCTACGGGAGAAAGCAGGGGACCTTCGGGCCTTGCGCTATCAGATGAGCCTAGGTCGGATTAGCTAGTTGGTGAGGTAATGGCTCACCAAGGCTACGATCCGTAACTGGTCTGAGAGGATGATCAGTCACACTGGAACTGAGACACGGTCCAGACTCCTACGGGAGGCAGCAGTGGGGAATATTGGACAATGGGCGAAAGCCTGATCCAGCCATGCCGCGTGTGTGAAGAAGGTCTTCGGATTGTAAAGCACTTTAAGTTGGGAGGAAGGGCATTAACCTAATACGTTAGTGTTTTGACGTTACCGACAGAATAAGCACCGGCTAACTCTGTGCCAGCAGCCGCGGTAATACAGAGGGTGCAAGCGTTAATCGGAATTACTGGGCGTAAAGCGCGCGTAGGTGGTTTGTTAAGTTGAATGTGAAATCCCCGGGCTCAACCTGGGAACTGCATCCAAAACTGGCAAGCTAGAGTATGGTAGAGGGTAGTGGAATTTCCTGTGTAGCGGTGAAATGCGTAGATATAGGAAGGAACACCAGTGGCGAAGGCGACTACCTGGACTGATACTGACACTGAGGTGCGAAAGCGTGGGGAGCAAACAGGATTAGATACCCTGGTAGTCCACGCCGTAAACGATGTCAACTAGCCGTTGGGAGCCTTGAGCTCTTAGTGGCGCAGCTAACGCATTAAGTTGACCGCCTGGGGAGTACGGCCGCAAGGTTAAAACTCAAATGAATTGACGGGGGCCCGCACAAGCGGTGGAGCATGTGGTTTAATTCGAAGCAACGCGAAGAACCTTACCAGGCCTTGACATCCAATGAACTTTCTAGAGATAGATTGGTGCCTTCGGGAACATTGAGACAGGTGCTGCATGGCTGTCGTCAGCTCGTGTCGTGAGATGTTGGGTTAAGTCCCGTAACGAGCGCAACCCTTGTCCTTAGTTACCAGCACATAATGGTGGGCACTCTAAGGAGACTGCCGGTGACAAACCGGAGGAAGGTGGGGATGACGTCAAGTCATCATGGCCCTTACGGCCTGGGCTACACACGTGCTACAATGGTCGGTACAAAGGGTTGCCAAGCCGCGAGGTGGAGCTAATCCCATAAAACCGATCGTAGTCCGGATCGCAGTCTGCAACTCGACTGCGTGAAGTCGGAATCGCTAGTAATCGTGAATCAGAATGTCACGGTGAATACGTTCCCGGGCCTTGTACACACCGCCCGTCACACCATGGGAGTGGGTTGCACCAGAAGTAGCTAGTCTAACCCTCGGGAGGACGGTTACCACGGTGTGATTCATGACTGGGGTGAAGTCGTAACAAGGTAGCCGTAGGGGAACCTGCGGCTGGATCACCTCCTTAATCGACGACATCAGCTGCTCCATAAGTTCCCACACGAATTGCTTGATTCATTGAAGAAGACGATAGAAGCAGCTTTAAGCTCCAGGCTGATAGCTCACGCTAACAGTTACAAGCTCGAAATTGGGTCTGTAGCTCAGTTGGTTAGAGCGCACCCCTGATAAGGGTGAGGTCGGCAGTTCGAATCTGCCCAGACCCACCAATTTTGTATGGGGCCATAGCTCAGCTGGGAGAGCGCCTGCCTTGCACGCAGGAGGTCAACGGTTCGATCCCGTTTGGCTCCACCATAAACTTGCTTCTGTATCGTAAAGCTTAGAAATGAGCATTCCATCAAATGATGGTGAATGTTGATTTCTGATCTTTTGATTAGATCGTTCTTTAAAAATTTGGGTATGTGATAGAAAGATAGACTGGATGACACTTTCACTGGTGTTTATTCAGGCTAAGGTAAAATTTGTGAGTTAAATTGCGAATTTTCGGCGAATGTCGTCTTCATAGTATAACCAGATTGCTTGGGGTTATATGGTCAAGTGAAGAAGCGCATACGGTGGATGCCTTGGCAGTCAGAGGCGATGAAAGACGTGGTAGCCTGCGAAAAGCTTCGGGGAGTCGGCAAACAGACTTTGATCCGGAGATGTCTGAATGGGGGAACCCACCTAACATAAGTTAGGTATCTTAAGCTGAATACATAGGCTTAAGAAGCGAACCAGGGGAACTGAAACATCTAAGTACCCTGAGGAAAAGAAATCAACCGAGATTCCCTTAGTAGTGGCGAGCGAACGGGGACCAGCCCTTAAGCTGTATTGATGTTAGCGGAACGCTCTGGAAAGTGCGGCCATAGTGGGTGATAGCCCTGTACGCGAAAACATCTTTGCAGTGAAATCGAGTAGGACGGAGCACGAGAAACTTTGTCTGAATATGGGGGGACCATCCTCCAAGGCTAAATACTACTGACTGACCGATAGTGAACTAGTACCGTGAGGGAAAGGCGAAAAGAACCCCGGAGAGGGGAGTGAAATAGATCCTGAAACCGTATGCGTACAAGCAGTGGGAGCCCACTTTGTTGGGTGACTGCGTACCTTTTGTATAATGGGTCAGCGACTTATTTTCAGTGGCAAGCTTAACCGAATAGGGGAGGCGTAGCGAAAGCGAGTCTTAATAGGGCGTCTAGTCGCTGGGAATAGACCCGAAACCGGGCGATCTATCCATGGGCAGGTTGAAGGTTGGGTAACACTAACTGGAGGACCGAACCGACTACCGTTGAAAAGTTAGCGGAT
This sequence comes from Pseudomonas sp. E315, assembly GCF_055406205.1. Classification (NCBI taxonomy): domain Bacteria; kingdom Pseudomonadati; phylum Pseudomonadota; class Gammaproteobacteria; order Pseudomonadales; family Pseudomonadaceae; genus Pseudomonas; species Pseudomonas sp. E315. The sequence continues at coordinate 3,020 of NZ_JBUZPJ010000031.1, forward strand.
GACCTGTGGATCGGAGTGAAAGGCTAATCAAGCTCGGAGATAGCTGGTTCTCCTCGAAAGCTATTTAGGTAGCGCCTCATGTATCACTGTAGGGGGTAGAGCACTGTTTCGGCTAGGGGGTCATCCCGACTTACCAAACCGATGCAAACTCCGAATACCTACAAGTGCCGAGCATGGGAGACACACGGCGGGTGCTAACGTCCGTCGTGAAAAGGGAAACAACCCAGACCGTCAGCTAAGGTCCCAAAGTTATGGTTAAGTGGGAAACGATGTGGGAAGGCTTAGACAGCTAGGAGGTTGGCTTAGAAGCAGCCACCCTTTAAAGAAAGCGTAATAGCTCACTAGTCGAGTCGGCCTGCGCGGAAGATTTAACGGGGCTCAAACCATACACCGAAGCTACGGGTATCACTTAGGTGATGCGGTAGAGGAGCGTTCTGTAAGCCTGTGAAGGTGAGTTGAGAAGCTTGCTGGAGGTATCAGAAGTGCGAATGCTGACATGAGTAACGATAATGGGTGTGAAAAACACCCACGCCGAAAGACCAAGGTTTCCTGCGCAACGTTAATCGACGCAGGGTTAGTCGGTCCCTAAGGCGAGGCTGAAAAGCGTAGTCGATGGAAAACAGGTTAATATTCCTGTACTTCTGGTTATTGCGATGGAGGGACGGAGAAGGCTAGGCCAGCTTGGCGTTGGTTGTCCAAGTTTAAGGTGGTAGGCTGGAATCTTAGGTAAATCCGGGATTCTAAGGCCGAGAGCTGATGACGAGTGTTCTTTTAGAACACGAAGTGGTTGATGCCATGCTTCCAAGAAAAGCTTCTAAGCTTCAGGTAACCAGGAACCGTACCCCAAACCGACACAGGTGGTTGGGTAGAGAATACCAAGGCGCTTGAGAGAACTCGGGTGAAGGAACTAGGCAAAATGGCACCGTAACTTCGGGAGAAGGTGCGCCGGTGAGGGTCAAGCATTTACTGCGTAAGCCCACGCCGGTCGAAGATACCAGGCCGCTGCGACTGTTTATTAAAAACACAGCACTCTGCAAACACGAAAGTGGACGTATAGGGTGTGACGCCTGCCCGGTGCCGGAAGGTTAATTGATGGGGTTAGCTAACGCGAAGCTCTTGATCGAAGCCCCGGTAAACGGCGGCCGTAACTATAACGGTCCTAAGGTAGCGAAATTCCTTGTCGGGTAAGTTCCGACCTGCACGAATGGCGTAACGATGGCGGCGCTGTCTCCACCCGAGACTCAGTGAAATTGAAATCGCTGTGAAGATGCAGTGTATCCGCGGCTAGACGGAAAGACCCCGTGAACCTTTACTATAGCTTTGCACTGGACTTTGAATTTGCTTGTGTAGGATAGGTGGGAGGCTTTGAAGCGTGGACGCCAGTCTGCGTGGAGCCAACCTTGAAATACCACCCTGGCAACTTTGAGGTTCTAACTCAGGTCCGTTATCCGGATCGAGGACAGTGTATGGTGGGTAGTTTGACTGGGGCGGTCTCCTCCTAAAGAGTAACGGAGGAGTACGAAGGTGCGCTCAGACCGGTCGGAAATCGGTCGTAGAGTATAAAGGCAAAAGCGCGCTTGACTGCGAGACAGACACGTCGAGCAGGTACGAAAGTAGGTCTTAGTGATCCGGTGGTTCTGTATGGAAGGGCCATCGCTCAACGGATAAAAGGTACTCCGGGGATAACAGGCTGATACCGCCCAAGAGTTCATATCGACGGCGGTGTTTGGCACCTCGATGTCGGCTCATCACATCCTGGGGCTGAAGCCGGTCCCAAGGGTATGGCTGTTCGCCATTTAAAGTGGTACGCGAGCTGGGTTTAGAACGTCGTGAGACAGTTCGGTCCCTATCTGCCGTGGACGTTTGAGATTTGAGAGGGGCTGCTCCTAGTACGAGAGGACCGGAGTGGACGAACCTCTGGTGTTCCGGTTGTCACGCCAGTGGCATTGCCGGGTAGCTATGTTCGGGAAAGATAACCGCTGAAAGCATCTAAGCGGGAAACTTGCCTCAAGATGAGATCTCACTGGAACCTTGAGTTCCCTAAAGGGCCGTCGAAGACTACGACGTTGATAGGTTGGGTGTGTAAGCGCTGTGAGGCGTTGAGCTAACCAATACTAATTGCCCGTGAGGCTTGACCATATAACACCCAAGCAATTTGCGTCGAATAGACCAGATTGCGGTGTGTGAAGACGATACAAACCGAAAGTTTGCAA
>NZ_JBUZPJ010000032.1:0-4940 GCF_055406205.1 Pseudomonas sp. E315
TCGCTTCGGCCCGTTTCGCACTGGAGGCCGCGACGCTTGGCGCTCTCGCTCTTTCGCCGTTCGCGCCTCTGCTCGCTGTCGCTCTTGCACCGCCCGGGCCTCTGCTCGCTGTTTCTCTAGCTCTGCCAGCAACCGCGCCCGCTCGGCGTCCACCTTCGCTTGCTTGTCCTGATGCGCCCGGAATCCCGCCATGAAGGCATCCATGCCCGGCTGGGCCGCTTGCAGACGGCGCTCCCGCGCTGCTTGGAAGTCGATAATCTGCGCCGACACCTGCCGCAGTTCGGCACGGTCGCGGCCAAGCTGCCGGTTCTGGTCGTTGGCTGCCGCTCGATTCAGTGCCCCCAGCGGCGCACGTCCAGCCCGAGCCGCTTCGCGCCGGATCTGCGTGACCCGCGGGCCTTCGTGGATGGTCGCCGGTCGGTCCAACTCCGCTGCTCGATCCACATCGCCAACATCGAGGGCGGCGGCGCGCTGATCGGCAAGGCTGCGCATGTCGATGCGCTCCGCAGAACCGGCCTGCTCAAGCCCGAAATTAGCCTCGGTCTCGACCATCCCACGCATCCACAGCACTTCTTGCGGCCCCGTCTTGAGGTCGTCTAGCTGGCGAGTCTTCCCGCCAAAGTCACCGTTGGCGTCCATCTGCCGGGTGCTGAACAGGATGTGGGCGTGGTGGTTGCGCTGATCGCCTTCCGCGTCGGGCAGATGCACAGCAACCTGCGCGGCAACTTGGTATCGCTCGACCAGTTGACCAGCAATCCGCTCGGCCAGCTCCCGGCGTTGCTCCTGGTTAAGTTCGTTCGGAAGCGCTACGACAAGCTCGCGAGCGACGGTCGAGTTTTTCCGCTTTTCGCTGGCCTCGACCTTGTTCCAAAGCTGGTCAGTGGTCATTGACGGCGCACCCATAGGTAAGTGCATCGACACATGATCTACGCCGCCTCTCCGGCGGTAGTCATGAACTTCGCCAGTACGCATATCGGTGATCTTCTCCGCCGTTCTATAGGCAGCGGCAGCAGTGGCGGAACGCCCACTACCACGACTGACTGTCTTACACGATGCAGATGCGAGTGCCACGGCTTTTGATCCTGCTTGGTTTTTGATTTTGATCCGCACGCAAACGCAGTTTGCCTAAGTGCGCCCTTCTCTTCTTTCAGGGTTTGACTGTGCACGCCGATACTCTAGCGTAGAATGGTCGAAACAGACACCTCAAGAGACAGTAAACGAATGGCTGATTTAGATGATCTGAAACGCAAGCGTGACCAACTCACCGCCAAGATTCAGCAGGCAGAAGCACGACAACGAGCCACAGCCAAAAAGGCCGAAGATCGGGTCAAGATTTTGGTAGGTGCTGCGGTGCTACACCAACAAACCCAATCCACTGACAAGCGCGCGGCCCTGTTGACGTTGCTGGATGGATTCCTGACGCGCCCGGCTGAGCGATTGGCAGTGCTGGGAGAAGATGGGCAAGGCTCAGAAGCATTCAAACGACTGGTGGGAAAATCTGAATGATTTGGTGGATTAGGGGCTAAAGAGTGGTAATACCTGCTCTATCGAACCCTGAGTAGCTATTTAAGTAACGCATTAGGAAGATAAGCTTTGTAGTAACTATCACCGTCTAAAAAAACCCACACACTAAATCCTCGATCAGGATAATCCTTCAACATTTTTGCGTTATTACTAATTGCTGTTACATAGCAGCCACCGACACGCTTTTTAATTCCAGCAGCCAAAAATTCAACTTGATTTTCAATTGCGTTTGCGTCGCAATAAACAACTCCAGGTGGAATTAAATATCCTTTGCCAATGACATAATCATTCGCCTCAGCTAACGCTCCAATAAATAATATCGAAAACAAGGATAAGGGTTTAATAATTATTTTTCTAATCTGCATTTATTACACTCATATTTAATATAATAGATAACATCTATTAGTTAATTCTTTAATTCTTTAAATGACTTGAAATCAGTAGCTTTTGCTGAGGTTCCCTCGTCGTTTAAGCCTAGTCTTGAGCATAGTCTGGCATAGATTTTTTTGGAAAAGCCACCTTTGAAGTCCCAATTAATTCCAGATTTCTCCATTCTTAAAATACCTGATATATTTCCGTATTTCTCATATAGTTTGTTTTTAACAATGTATGATGATAGTTCTTTTGAAGTAACAAACCCAAGAGGGGTGACTTCTGCCACAAGCAGCTCAAACTCTATTTCGTCTTGAGTTTTCTTCTGCTGACCGTGGTCTTTAACTTTATTTCCAAAAACATTATCCATAATATCCGCCAAAAAAGTTTAACTAAAGAGCCACAAACCCCTAGGGGAATAGCCTTAATATATCCGTGACTAATTTTAAATATAATTTATACGCAGTGTCATTCTCAATTTTATTGATGGCAACCACGAACATCGTAACTTCCTAGTCTATGGCATATTAACCAAAATACAACTACTCGAAAACGCAGCACAGCAGTGGCGTTTGGCGAGCAATGAAACTGACCTCTATCATTTTTACAGGCGCACGAAGTGCGCATGCCGAAGGCGCGGCGTGAAGGAGCGAAGCAGCCGCACTACGACCTATCCCCCTTGCGCGGATTTGGACGGCGCACAGGGACTGGAAGGCCGCTGGATCTAAGCCAAGATTGCGGTGCCTGACCCACCGTCCTAACGCGCTTCGCTTGTTGGGCGTCCCCCAGCGCAGCGCCCTTCGGTCACTGCACTGGGAGCCACCTTGATCTAGTGAACAACCTGGCTCTTTGAGCTTTTTTAAGAAGGGCAAAAGCCACTGCAAGAGCCAGATCAAGAGCGCGTAGTAACAGAGTGAGAAGCAAACGACCTTTTCGCCCATACGCCACGGGAAATCCCGAGACAAACTCAGGACATCCCGAGACAAACTCAGGACATTATGGGACATAAATATGTTGTTTTTTGTCTTTTGAAGGCATAGTGTGTGTCTCACCAAAGGACAAAAATGGCCTCCGATATGTCTGTAACGATCAACCTCCGCAAGCTTGAGTACAGCCCCCTAGCCAACCCCTTGCTAGAGCCCACTGAGGTGACCGTGAAGAAGCGGTACGTGAAGACGGGCACATCAGAGGAGCTAGTGAGCACACGCACCGGCGAGATCCGCCAGACCGCTGCGATTTACACCGTGGATGAGCGGGACGACGCCTCTTTCGTGAAGGTCTTTGCCGCTGGTGTGGCCGCTGCATTCGACCTTGGCCGCACTGCATCGCGAGTGTTCCAGTTGGTCCTGCAGGAGTACGAGCGGGCCCCTATGCGTCAGGGCTTCGCCGAGAGCATCGAGTTAGCATGGTTCAACGATGGCCTGTCTGGGCGGGCCGTGGATATGAGCGAAAAAACGTTCCAACGCGGCCTCAAGGAGCTTCTAGCCAAGCAGTTTCTCGCCCCTCGCTCTCCATCCACCTTCTGGGTCAATCCAGCTCTGTTCTTCAAGGGGGATCGCGTCAAGTTCATCACCGAATACCGCAGGAAAGGGGCTGACAAGCCGCCAGCCCGCGATCCCAACACCCTCGACTGGGTGAGCGGAACTTCTGACGCCGGAGCTGAAGCATGATCGAAGCGGCACACGCACGACTCAAACAAATGGCTTTAGGCATCTGGCCCATGCGTTAGACTGACCCTCATGAACACCGGAGGCCCGCCATGAGCGCCCAACTGTCCCCTATCGTTTCTGAGTTCGAGACCGACGAACAAGCGGCCAGCTATGACCGCTGGTTCCGTGCCAAGGTGCTGGAAGCCATGAACAGCACCAAGCCACGACTGGCCCACGATGAGGCTATGTCGAAGGTCCAGGCAGCCCTAGAAGAGCGCAGGAAGCTTCGTGCAAGCCGTTCGCTGGACTGACGAGGCCACCACCGACCTGGTGGATATCATCGACTACATCGAACAGCGCAACCCGCTCGCAGCCGAGGCACTGCACGCCGTCATATTGAGAACCGTTGAGGGTCTCCCATCCGCCCCCTACCTGTTCCGAGCAGGCCGCGTGATCGGCACTCGTGAATGCGTCGTGCACCCAAACTACGTGGTGATCTACCTGGTAGGCACTGACGCCATCGACGTGCTGCGGGTGCTACACGCTCGACAGGAATATCCCTAGGCGCATCTTTTTGTGGCACCGCCGCCGGGCATCGGACGATGCCGACAGGCGCTAGTAGCCTTTGAGGATCATCCAGTGCTCATCTTTTTCGCCGAACTGTTTGACAGTGCCATTGCTGTTGAACTGCTCGGGGTCGATGAGCGCGCAAAGGCGTTTTTTATCGCCGCAATTGGTCAGCTGTACGCGCCCCCCTCGACGTTCGAGGGCGGCCACGCTCGCTTCTAGGTCTGCTTTCTCCGCCCGCAGGGCAGCCAGATCACGCGCAGACGGAACCAGCAGCACCACGCCCAGCATCATGGCCGTGAACAAGCCGAACGCAGCCGCCACGCAAACCGCAAACCACTTCCAGCCCACCCAACTGATCGAATCGCGAAGTTCTTGCCCTGCCCCTACGGCATCGCCTGATACCGCCTGTAATGCGCTTATAGCGGGTTTTATCGCATCCACGATGGATGAGCGCGCTTTATCCGAAACACGCTCCAACACGTCCTGCAGGGCCTTATCGACCGCAATTCGCGTGGCCTTCTCGATAACCGCCGCCGAGGCATCACCCGCCAGCCGCATGGCCTGCACGGCCTCGCCAGCTTGGCGGATGGTCGTTTTCAGCTCGCCCAAAGTGGCGAGTTGGTCGCCGGCAATCTTCTGCTGTTCCTGGGCGGTGACAATCAGCCCGTAGATGGCTTGTTCTTCGCTCACGCTAAACCTCGATCACATTCCAAAATCTGGGCCGTCTCGCTTCGGCCCGTTTCGCACTGGAGGCCGCGACGCTTGGCGCTCTCGCTCTTTCGCCGTTCGCGCCTCTGCTCGCTGTCGCTCTTGCACCGCCCGGGC
>NZ_JBUZPJ010000033.1:0-4821 GCF_055406205.1 Pseudomonas sp. E315
ACAATCTCTTGGGCGTTCACTTGCGTTCCCCCGAGCGCTGAATGACAGAGGAAGTGTAGCCAAGACCGCAGAAAAGTTATTTCGAGAACAGCACACTAGGTAATAGCTGGCTCTGAATCGCCCGAGCTTTCTGTCAAATCTCGCCCATTGACTTCAACCCGATCACCTATCCGGCCCAACCTACAACGAAATTTTTCAAATATACAGGCGTTGGAAAGCCGGGTTAGCGCATTTGTGAGATTGCCCCATTGACTAAATAATCCTCTCACTTGAGCAAGATACCGCATGTCCTAGCGCCTCACTATCGCCCTAGATAGCATTGGAGAGTGTTTTTGGCGCGGAAGCAGCTTTCTAGGCCATTGACGAAAAACAGAGCAGAGGCGACAGTCTCCGTCAGGAGAGGTGATAGGTCAGAAATGATTGTTGATAACCTCAAGAAACCCAGCTTAAAAAATTGGCACAGAGCTCATAAAATTTTTTGCACAGAATGATTTAAGCAAGTACAGATATAAAAACTTAAAACAACTGAAATGGATAGGATAATTATGCGAGCGCAGCAGGCGTTTGAGTTTTACCAAGCACTTTTAGATCTGCACAAACTTAAATCCTCACCCGACGATCTCTCTCTACTGATATGCCTGCAACGTAAGCTGATCAGAAAAATCACTTGGACAGAGCGCGCTATATTGAGGGGTAAATCCTCCCACTCGAAACTAAAAGCAAGACTTTCCAAAAAACAAAATCAAAAATCAGTTTCGCTTTCAATAAAAAAATTGATACAAGCTATCGCCACCCGAAAAAAAAGCTTTGAACATGATCTTTTCCTCTGGCGATGTATCGGTGACGGAATCGCATCCATCTATCAAAACATACACGCTCTGAAACATCTATTTTATGACCATCAATATGCCCCTAAGGAAAGCGCCGGCTTTATCTCTGGAAAAAAGGGATTTAAAAAAGAATGGTCAATCCTAAACATGGGCATTAGCCACAACGTCCCCGTATTACTTTCCGACCTTACAAATATCATAAGAGTCGGTGACGTATGTGCGCTTGCTGGCCAAGACCCTGTCGCTATAGAGGTTAAGTCTAGCAATAACTCGTCAAAGAGACGTTCTCGCCAAGAATCGCACATGCGTAACTTGGCTAAGTTCTTTAACGATGATGAAATTGAGGATTTTCGTGGAGCCCCACTTGTAAAACGATTTGAACTAAAAGCGATAGAGATACGCTATGAAAAAGAAATAAATATGTGCATAGACAACACCGCGCATTTAGATTTTTTTTCAGTAGCTCCAGAACCAGGCCTTACCTATATTGCGGCAAAATCGCAATCCGCCCTAGATCAAGGAATTCAAGAGTTCCTAAATTCGACGACGCTTGTTCAACAGCTTAGCGCGGAACAGGATTGGCTACCATGCTATCCGTTTACTTTATCTCTAACACCAGAAAACGCATATATTTTCTCAAGCAATCGAATTTCTATTTTTATATTGATAGATCTTTCATACTTGAAGTTCCTTTTTAGTCAACACGGGGTCACCGCAATATTTATCATGCAAGAAGACTACGCAATACAGCTTTGCCTTGACCCGAAAAATTTGAAACAAGGCACATGCAGAGTTTCTGACTTACTTCTGGGACGAATCGGTACTGAATTTCAATCGTTGAAATGGTTCGCCGCAGAGTTCTCCCAAGCCCTCAAAGATAATTACGGAAGGGCAATCGAGACTAAAATCAATTTCGAATTTCCGGACGAGTGGAACACAGCTAGTGACTACTGGCTACTTGACGTAGTAAATACCAGCGAAACGATGGACGACCAAACTAGAAAACGATCAACAACCCCATAAAATTTGGAATTATCTAAAAACACCATGAAAACAATCTGAAGCAAACTCAAAGAACGCGACCAACATAGAAATCGTTATCGAGGTATACGCCCTTATCACTCCTGCCCCGCATTACCCTTAGGATCATTAATCATATTTTTTCCACGACGCCTAAGTAACTCAGCTATAGTTCTTCCTCCATACTTGCCTCGCATCCTAGAGACAAACAGCGGTTCAGCATCTTCTGCAAACCCGAGCAACCCTTGAAGATGAAGGACAGCATCATCATCCAATGCACCAATAATATAGCGATGTATCATTGAACTAATCAATCTCTTTCGTTCACGCCCCAGCGAGACCGCGCCATCGTTATTTATGACTAGACCAGTAATTCGACGCTGATGTTTTTTTGAAACATGAACTGTTTTCTTAGAGTTGAGAGATAGTGATGGATAAGGTAAATCCCCAAGCAGCGATATCAAAAACGGTTCTATGTGTGGCGATATACCTTTCTCATTACTTGAAAATGTTAGATCATCTGCATATCGAGTATAAGTGATGGCTCGCTTCGCGCACCATGCTTCAACAGCCACATCGAATGCATACATTATCGAATTGGACAGTACGGGAGAGCTTGGAGCACCAATACTTAAACAAAGTCTTTCAGCCATCTTATGCTTAATGCAACTGACCCGCGCTATATCCTTAACACTTTGCTCACTAATCTTTTCAGAAAAAAAGTATGCTAGATGAGCAGCCACATCTGATTCAGTGATAGATCCAAAAAAATTATTAAAATCAAACTTAGAAATAAATTGATTATCTTTATGCCGTTCGGCATTTTTCTTGATACTTGAACCTTCTTTATAGGCAACAGCACAATCATGCACCGGCAGAAGATCAAACACGTCCCCCATAAGAAGACGCTGTATAATCTTTGTCTCCTTTGCAGGCTGGGCAATTAAACGCTTTCCGCCCGACTTCTTTTCTATTTCATATTTTTTATATGTATGTGGAGCGCGTACTATTAACCTAATAACATCTAAACCAGAAATAGCCAAAGACTCTGACACATGTTCTCGGAAGTTATAAACACTCATTACTGGCCTCCCAACCTGGCTTGATGGATAGCTCTAATACGATTACGTTCCGACTTATTTTCCTTGTAGTATTCTAGGCACTCTATACGCGAACGAAGGAAGTCAACCGCCCCATCATTTTTGGTGGCTAATCGAAGTCTATGGAACGATTCATCACGAGAAGAATAAAAACTTGAGTCACTATAGCCGATTCTTTCCACAAGCCCGAACTGCTCTAATAGAAACAGCTTTCGTCTTAAAGCATCACGATGAATTTCATGACCAAACCCCTTTAGAGACTCAAGCAGCTCACTTTCTTTCAAGGCAATGAACATCTTGATCAATTCATAAAGCAAGACGATCAGATGCACATCTTTCTTCAGACTAAACGACTGACTTTTCTTTAAATTCTCCAATTCAGACTGAATATCCTCAACAACATCATTCACTACATCTACAGGAATCTCTAGAGGATAATTAACTTTCCACGGATATACCCTAACTCCCGTCTCATGCTCTTCTTTAATATAACGAAGAATACCAAGATTAATGAACGAACTTTTCTCCGCGAACTCTTCCGCCACAAAAACAATTAGCTTCTTTCTTAAATCTGGAAGTTGGGAAAACGCGCCAAGTTCAGCTATAGATCCTTCGCTCTCAACAACGATAGCCACGAGAGAGCAGATACTTGCCAAATCAGCCTCGAAGTCCATTAAATTTTTAAACACACCATCGTCCTGCCAGGACTTTATCTCTTCAGGCCGAAAGATATACGGAGGGGACATTAGAACTGCAACGCGGCGAGTTACCGCATCTCGCAATGATTTAATAGCGGGATCAGGGGCATCGGCATGGGCTTTCTCTGGGACATGACCGCCGCAAAGAAGAACGATCGGTTTTTTTGAGAAAAAAATCTTGCTGTTTTCTAGATCGATCTCAGCAAGAATTTTTTGTCGCGGATCCATGCGAAAGGGGGCTCTTTACCAAGAATCAGCCGCAGACAAGATCTGTGGACCGGAGGGAGCTTGCGAGTGTAGGTCCGCAGATCTTGTCTGCGGAATAAATCCAAGCAATAAAATTGAGTCTGGCGAAACGCCCGACTAAGCCATGTGACGGCGAACCATCTAGCTTTGAACGCGTAAAGAACGACTGTTTTTTATACGAGTTTTGCCAGTGCGTCAACATTCATTTATAGGCCCCGCGTTTTCTCTAGCTTCCCGTCTATCCTTCGACGAAAATTACGTCAACATCCGAAGCAAAAATAGCTTGGAGGATGCTCTGAGGCGAGACGATACCAACGAGTCGTCCATCCACAATGCGACACCCTATGGCTGCCGAGCTCACGATGTGGCTCCTCTCACAAGCTTTTCACAACCCTCATCGACGAGCCCTTTTGTGCGCATTGCATGGGGCTCTACTGCAAACGTTTTCGATGAACCTGTCGACCGGTGGATAAACGCCCGAACACGTCGCGCTTAAGGATGGATTTTTAACCAGACGAAAGTGTTACACCAATTGACCGCGTTACACCAAATTAAACTGTAGCTTCCACATGGTGTGACGAACAATTTAATCAATAAAATCATATAGTTGATTTATGGCGTTACACGAGTTACACCCGTTACACAGTCTTTTGAGGGGTCAGGAATCACCCACCCCACTCCCCCTTCGTTGTGGTGCCTCCAGCGACAAAAATCGTCCCGCAGTTTTCCCGGCTTCACGAATTTTCTCTTCTTCAAGCATACACTAGGGCCCCCCGCCCTTTTTTCCGGTACGGGTCGGAAACCAGCAATCTCAGGTGTCTGATCAAAGGGTAATCCCCCCTGAAAAAAGTACTCGCTGGAAGTAGAATTTTCTCCTGATCGGATCAAGGAAATTTTGCGTGAAGACATCGCGTTTTTCAGACAGCC
>NZ_JBUZPJ010000034.1:0-2254 GCF_055406205.1 Pseudomonas sp. E315
CGTCCGAATATGGCCCTCGGCGGCATCACCCCTAAACAGAAATTGGCCCTGGTGGCCTGACCTCTATTTCTGACGTGTATTAGAAATGGGGGGATTACCCTCTGACGAGTTTATCGTTCCGGATTCTTTCGACGATATGATGATAGTTCCCGTTTCACCCAGAATCGCAATTGTGGCTGATCTGCCCGACTCGGTCCTAACCCGCGATCAAGTCGCTGCAATAAATCAAGCAGCCATGGCACGGGCGAGTGATTACTACTTTGCGCGCAGGCTTGCAGTTTGCCCCGCTGTTCGTGAGATCAGCCCGCCGTTCGAACGAAGCTTTGACGATGGGCCCTACTAAGCGTTTCGAGCGAATCCTGAATGGCTCACGAACGACCTTGGAGCGCTTGGTTACTGGCAGGCTGGTTCGCGGTTCGCGCCTTGGGGATTGCGAACCAGAAGTGCGAACCCACGCGCGAACCTGCTGCCAGTACGCACCCGAATGCGTTCCCACCGTGCGTACCGATCTGCGTACTTGCCGTGCGCAATTTGCGCAGTAACTGCGCAGTAACTGCGCAGTCCAGAGGCCGTTGCTGAGGCTTGAGCATCTGCGGGCTGCCAGGGCATCACGCGGTCCAGTGCGTGAATATGCTGCGTGAAGGGGGCGTGAAACCCTACCTGTGGAGGGCTTCGCGCATTGACCAGATGCTCGACGGATGTGCGTGAACCACTGCGCGAAAAAATGGCAGACTCTTAACGACAGACCTGCGGGAAGGCTTTTCCGTAAGAGTAAGACCTGATCCAAAAACCAACGATGAGAAAGTGACGTATATCAGTGTGTTTAAAACCGTGAGGAGTGGAGTAATGCAGCAGATCCACAAGGACAATCACTATGTACCTAAGCTTTACCTAAAACAGTGGGCTACGGCTGGAAAAATTCATACCTATCGTTTGTTGGTCCCAAATGAAAAGATTCCACTTTGGAAAAAGCACTTCCTGAAAGGTATTGCCTATCAGGAGCACCTCTACAATTATTTTGTCGGCGGCGAGCAAACGGACGAGATCGAGCGGTGGCATGATAGGGAGTTTGAGGCGCCAGCGGAAGAAGTGATCAGCCGTGTGATCCGTGAGGAGAGACTCTCGTCCTGCCAGTGGCGGACGCTGATTCGTTTTGCTATGGCCCAAGACGTAAGAACACCTGCTCGCTACAGAGAATTTGTCGCGCGTCAGTCTCAATCGCTTCAACAGTTGTTTAGCGAGACACTGGAGCATTCAGTTGCTGAGCTAGAGCTCGCGATTTCGGAAGGGCGCTCTTTGCCGCAGCCACCTGATATTGAGTCAGAGAGTTTCCCGATAAATTTGATGGTTGATCGTCAGGCTGACGGAAGTGGGATGCTGCAAGCCCAAACAGTCCTGGGCCGTCGATTATGGTTGTGGAACATACGACGTTTGCTGACAGACACTATTAAAAAGATACCAATGGAAGGTTGGACGATTCTAAAACCGCCCCCGGGTCTAAATTGGCCTACGAGTGACAACCCGCTTGTTAGGCTCAATTTTCATGGTCCTGAAAGGTACGATTTTGGCGGAGGCTGGAAGGTCAAAAATGGAGACATTCTTCTGCCCTTGAGCCCAAAGCATCTGCTTTACACATGTGTTGGCAACCGACCAAGGGTGCGAGGGACTACGGTAGATCGTCAAACCGCCCAATTTATGCGGCGAGTCATCATCGAGCATGCAGACCGGTATGTTTTTTCTGCAGAGCCGAGTGATGAACACCTGATTCGTTCTAGGGTGGTGTGTCCAGAGCGGTTTATGGCTGAGCAGAACGCTTGGAAGGATTGGGATCGTGAGCAGTCTGCTGCTGAGGCAACACTCACAAGGTAAACACACGTCGCATGTGCCAGTTCGTTCATCGATGGTTTTGTTATCCACGGAGGTTAGATCCTCCCTTCACCGTGGACAGATCAGCAAGATCTTATGACGCGAATAGCGCTCGGTCTAGCCGTGATGGTACTGCCCAAACACTGGATACCAGAGGGCGCTTTAATCAGGTGCGCGAGGGGCGTGCGCAAAACCGCGTCGACGCGCCAATTGACGCGTACCTTCCATAGGGGTGTTTCGCGAATCGGACGTCCTGATGGTCGTGGCAAGCTCAAAGCGGTCACTTATGTGTAGAAGTCCCGACTTGATCTGACACCCCTCTTGAAAAAGAACGGGGCTACCGGGTTTGATGGTTGTGCGAGCAATCACCAACCCAAGAGGAGTAGCC
>NZ_JBUZPJ010000035.1:0-1197 GCF_055406205.1 Pseudomonas sp. E315
GGTAATCCCCCCTGAAAAAAGTACTCGCTGGAAGTAGAATTTTCTCCTGATCGGATCAAGGAAATTTTGCGTGAAGACATCGCGTTTTTCAGACAGCCAAATCATGGCCGTCCTCAAGCAAGCCGAGGCTGGAAGCCCAGTGCCAGAACTGTGCCGCGAGCACGGTATCAGCTCGGCCACCTTCTACAAGTGGCGCACCAAGTTCGGCGGCATGGACGCATCGCTGATGGCTCGGTTGCGCGAACTGGAGGAGGAGAACCGGCGCCTCAAAAAAATGTACGCCGAAGAGCGTCTCAAAGCCGAAATTATCCAGGAAGCCTTGGCAAAAAAGTGGTGAAGCCATCGCGGCGACGAGAGATGGCGCAGGAAGCGGTTCGTTCAGGTCGGTGCAGTATCAAGCTGGCATGCCTTGCATTCGGTGTCAGCATCACGTGCTACCGCTATCAACCACGCTTGTCGTCTGAAAACGCCGAGATCGCCGATCAATTGATCCGACTCACGCATAACCAGCGTAACTGGGGGTTTGGCTTGTGCTTTCTGTACCTGCGCAACGTCAAAGGCTACCGCTGGAACCACAAGCGGGTGTACCGGATTTACCGCGCGCTGGAGCTGAACCTGCGGATCAAACCGCACAAACGTATCGTGCGCGAGAAGCCCGAGCCACTGGCGGTGCCTGATGGCAGTAATCAGTGCTGGTCGATGGACTTTATGCACGACCAGTTGTCGGACGGACGCAGCTTTCGGGTTTTCAATCTGATTGACGACTTCAACCGGGAAGCCCTGAGCATGGAGATTGATTTTTCGCTTCCGGCCGAGCGTGTGATACGAGCGCTGGATCAAGTGATTGAATGGCGCGGAAAACCACAGGCAATCCGCAGCGATAACGGCCCGGAATTTATAAGTGCCAAACTCACTGGGTGGGCCGAGAAACGGGGTATCCGCCTGGAATATATTCAGCCGGGTAACCCGCAACAAAACGCCTACGTTGAGCGCTACAACCGCACGGTGCGTTACGACTGGCTGGGCCATTATCTGTTTGAATCGATAGCGCAGGTTCAGGATTACGGCACGCACTGGATCTGGACATACAATCACGAACGTCCGAATATGGCCCTCGGCGGCATCACCCCTAAACAGAAATTGGCCCTGGTGGCCTGACCTCTATTTCTGACGTGTATTAGAAATGGGGGGATTACC
>NZ_JBUZPJ010000036.1:0-871 GCF_055406205.1 Pseudomonas sp. E315
GGCGCGCTTCGAACTCAAGCTGAACCCCAAACGTGAAGTGGTCGAGATCGTCCTGCCCACCGAGGAGAACGCCAGCTGGCGCTTCGACTACCTGGAGGTGCGTGGCCTGAGCTGCATTCAGGAGGTCAAGACCCCGGTCGGCGGGCGCGAAACCATCGAGTACCTGGACACCGGCCATGCCTACCCAGGCAACAGCGGCCGGGCGAACCTGCCGCGGGTGACCCGCCATCAACTCTTTCCCGGCTTCGAGCAGCCGCCGATGGAGGTGAGGTACGACTACACGCTGGAAAACTTCATCGGCAACGGCGCTAACATCAGTTGGGAGAGCAACGGCCTGGACCAGTTGTACAAGGCCGATCGCGGCTACACCTACGGCTCCACCGCCCAGCATAAAGTTGCTGGTGTGACGGTGCGCACGGTGCAGCGCACCTTCAATAGCTTCCACCTGCTCACCGAAGAAACCACCACCCAGGGCGATTGCGTGCAGCGGGTGACAACCACTTACCACACCATCGCCGGCTCCTTTGAGCAGCAGCCGGCGTACTTCCAGTTACCCAAGACTGTGGAGAAGCGCTGGGAACTCAAGAGCGACGCCACCCAAGCGCGCAGCGAAACCCTGACCACCACCTACGACAATTTCGGCAACCTGCTCGAAGAACGGCAGCACAACGGTATTCGCACCGTGCATGAGTACTACCCGGCCACCGGTTACGTTGATGACGACGGTAACGTTCAGTGCCCCGCCGACCCGCAGGGTTTTGTGCGCAACCTGCGCAGCAAAACGGTGCACCCGGCCGAGGGCCATGAAGGTCAGGCACCGGTGCTGCGCACTAGGTATCGTTATGTGGAACTGCCGCCACTGATCAATAGC
>NZ_JBUZPJ010000037.1:0-782 GCF_055406205.1 Pseudomonas sp. E315
GCAGCACAGGAACGTTCTGCTCTGCGAAGTACGGCAGCACTTTGTCGTTGAGCAGGTCTGCTGCGGTGATTGGCGTCTTCGTTGTATAGAGCTTGGTAAGCGCGATTTTGCTGTAAGTATCAACGAAGGTCTGCTGATAAATACGGCCTACACCTTTCATAGTGCCGACGTAGAACGTGTCCTGGGAGCCAAGATAGCCTGGATGGGCCGTTTCGATTTCGCCGCAGGCGATATCGTCATCACGCTTCTTCTCCAGAGCAACGACCTGGGCTTCGGTCAGAACAGAGCCCGTAGCCGCAACGTGCTTTTCCAAAGCAGTCAGACGCTGCTTGAAGTTCGCCAGCTCATGGCGCAGCCAGATTGATCGCACGCCTGAAGGGCTGACGAATGTTCCACGTTTGCGCAGCTCGTTGCTGACACGGACTTGGCCATGAGCAGGTTGTTCAATCGCGTAATCCAGGACGCATTGTTCAACGGTCTCTTCGACGCGGTTTTTCAGGTTGGGTTTTCGACGGTTTTTTTGCAGTAGAGCTTCAACTCCACCAGTGGCCTTGGCTTCTTGGTAGCGGTAGAAGGTGTCTCGCGACACGCCCATGATTTTGCAGGCCTGTGAAACGTTGCCGAGCTCCTCGGCCAGGTTCAACAAGCCCAACTTGTGCTTAACAATCGGTTGATTTACAACGTTCATGCGGGGCTACTCCTCTTGGGTTGGTGATTGCTCGCACAACCATCAAACCCGGTAGCCCCGTTCTTTTTCAAGAGGGGTGTCAGATCAAGTCGGG
>NZ_JBUZPJ010000038.1:0-776 GCF_055406205.1 Pseudomonas sp. E315
CGATGGAGTTGCCGGAGCATGGCAAGAGTCGCCGGGATCTCGTCCACCAGCGTGCACAGACTCTGGGCCGCCAATGACCTGAAACCGCACCTTACCCGCACCTTCAAACTGTCCAATGATCCGCATTTCGAAGAGAAATTTTGGGATGTTATCGGGCTGTATCTCGACCCGCCAGACAAGGCGTTGGTGCTCTGCTGCGATGAGAAAAGCCAGGTTCAAGCCTTGGAGCGCACGCAACCTG
This sequence comes from Pseudomonas sp. E315, assembly GCF_055406205.1. Lineage (NCBI taxonomy): Bacteria > Pseudomonadati > Pseudomonadota > Gammaproteobacteria > Pseudomonadales > Pseudomonadaceae > Pseudomonas > Pseudomonas sp. E315. Next base: position 242 of record NZ_JBUZPJ010000038.1, read on the forward strand.
GTTTGCCTCTAGGGATCGGACATATCCGTACGCAATCGCATGACTATATCCGCCACGGAACGGTCACCTTGTTCACTGCGCTGGATTATCTTCAAGGACGCTTGATCAGCTGCATCGAGCGACAACACCGGCATCAGGAGTGGCTGGAGTTTCTCAAAAAGATCAATCGCGAAACGCCCAAGCATCTTCAGCTGCATCTGATCGTGGACAATTACGCCACCCACAAACACCCGAAAGTGAAGGCTTGGCTTGAGAAGCACAAGCGCTTCCACATGCATTTCACCCCGACCTCCAGCTCGTGGATGAACATGGTTGAGCGCTTCTTTCGCGACATCACGGTTTACTTGCGCGAGTGCAGTTTCAGCTCGGTTCGCGAATTGGAGAGCTCGATTACCACGTTCCTGGCACTGCGAAATGCGCAGCCAACCCGCTACGTCTGGAATGCGAAGGGAGAAGATATCTTAAACAAGATACAGCGAGCCCGTGAGGCAATGGCCTCACGGGCTGGCGGGTAAGTTATTTTCAAAACAGCACA
>NZ_JBUZPJ010000039.1:0-692 GCF_055406205.1 Pseudomonas sp. E315
CACTCAAACGCCTTCAATTTCATGAGTTTCCTGTCTGTCAGCGTCGACCCGCGCACCGGTCAGTACACAGTTGCCATCGACCTGCCGGAACTCAAATCCAATGACCTCTGCGGTCCTGCGGTACCATTGCAACTGGTGTTCAACCCGCTCAACACCTTGGACTCCGGCTTCGGCGTCGGCTGGAACCTCAACCTATCCCAGTTCACGCCCCACGACAGCATGCTCGCCCTGGCCACTGGCGAAACCTTCAAGGTCACCGGCAGCGGCACAGAGCCTGCACTCAAGGAAAAGAAACTCGACAGCTTCCACTTCTACAACGACGGCAACAACGTCTACCGGGTCGTGCACAAGTCCGGCCTGATCGAAACCCTGAGAACCGGTGGTAGCGCCAATGAGCGAGTGGCCTTGCCCGTGCAGGTCCATGCCCCCTCCGGGCACAAGGTCGACCTGTCCTACGTCGGCTTCAACGGCGGCCAGCGCCTGCAATCGATCAGCGACGCCCTGGGTCGCCTGCTGCAGATCAACCGCTCCAGCGACAACACCCGGGTCGAATTTCTCCTGCACCCGGATGCCGGCCCGGGTGGCACGCCGCGGGCGCGCTTCGAACTCAAGCTGAACCCCAAACGTGAAGTGGTCGAGATCGTCCTGCCCACCGAGGAGAACGCCAGCTGGCGCTTCGACTACCTGGAGGT
>NZ_JBUZPJ010000040.1:0-591 GCF_055406205.1 Pseudomonas sp. E315
ACCAGCGGAGCAACGTTTTCAGGCAACTGATGCGCGTAAGCAGCATTGTCAGCCACGAGCACTTTAGAGACGCCGGCGATTTTTGCAGCGGCTTCAGCAACTGCACCCACGCCCTGGCCTGCAACCAGAACGTTAATCTCGCCACCGATTTTGGCAGCGGCGGCTACGGTGTTCAGCGTGGCCGGAGCCAGTGCTTTGCCGTCGTGTTCTGCGATTACGAGGATAGTCATGATTAAGCTCTCCAATTCAGAGCACCTTCGCTTCGTTTTTCAGTTTCTCGACCAGTTCAGCCACCGACTTAACCTTGATACCTGCGCTGCGTGCTGCTGGCGCTTCGACTTTCAGGGTTTTGTTGGTCGATGCCGTCGAAACGCCCAACGCGTCTGGCGTTAGCACTTCAAGCGGCTTCTTCTTGGCTTTCATGATGTTTGGCAAAGACGCATAACGCGGCTCGTTCAAACGCAGGTCGGTGGTGATGATGGCCGGCAGGCTCAGAGAAACAGTTTGCGCGCCGCCGTCAATTTCACGGGTCACGGCAACTTTATCGCCTGCAACTTCCACTTTGGAAGCGAAGGTGCCCTGACCATAACC